>JBGOVN010000085.1:0-5603 GCA_041478155.1 Bacteroidota bacterium
AAAAGTCATCGGCACGGTCCTCCACAATGAAGTACATCTTATCGATTCCGGAGAAGCAACTGCTTTTGCGGTAAAGACGATCCTCGAGCAAGAACAGCTCCTGAACAACAGCTCGATGAAACCGAACGTGCAATTCCTTGTCAGCGATATTCCGCACAAGTTTTCCGAGGTTGGCGAACGTTTCCTCGGTCAAAAACTCGGCAAAGTAAGCAGAGTTTCTGAATTCTCCTCTCCGCGTTGATTGTTTCTGGCCCCCTAATTTTGTAGATTATTGCGACGCAACGCAGGAACCTATGCCTGTTCGGGAAATTCTTCTCCTTGGTAATCCGCTCTTACGAACTCGTTGCAAGCCGGTCGGCCGGATCGCCTCGGAAGAAACAAGAGGTATCGCCCGGGACTTGCGCGACACATTAATGGAATTTCGCGCCCGCCGGGGCTTTGGGAGAGGCATTGCCGCCCCTCAAATCGGCTCGAATCGGCAGATGGTGTATCTTGATTTCGAATATACCGGCGCTCTGTTGAATCCGCGGATAGTGCGCAGAAGCAAACAGATGTTCAAGTTGTGGGATGATTGTTTCTCATTCCCCGACCTCCTCGTCAAAGTTGCGCGTCATACATCCATCGTCGTGGAGTTTCATGATGAAGCCGGCGCAAAGAGGACTCTGAAGGCGAAGGGAGCTCTGTCGGAGCTGTTACAGCACGAAATCGACCATCTGCACGGAATTCTTGCGATCGACCGTGCTCTGGACGTGAATCACATTATCCTTCGAAGCGAGTATGAAAAACTTTTTACAAAAACGAAAACAGCCTTATGAAAAAAGGGGGCCACGTGGAAAATCCTAACTATGAGTTTACGGATGAGCAAAATGGCATGCTGACGGTCCTGTCCCGGCGGATGAAATATGTAGGACTGTTGCAGATTTTTCTCGGCGTGCTTATCGGATGCTTTTGTGCGCTGACGATCGTACACCAGCCGTTGTTGGGTATCTCCTATCTCCTCCAGACACTTCTTGCGGCTACGTTCGGTGTCTGGACGAACAGCGCTTCGTATTCCTTCAAGTTGATCGTCGACACGACCGGTCGGGATATCGACCACCTCATGAATGCCGTCGGCGAACTGCGCAAATTGTATAATCTCCAATTCATCCTACTCTTCCTTATACTCATTCTTTTTGTCGGGACCTTGATTCTCACCTTCACGCTCGGTGTACAGGCTTCGACACGTGTGGCCGAACCGACGGCTGTCCATCCGATCGCATTCCTCTGGTCGTAGGTTATGGCCGCCATACTCCTCAAAGAAGACGAGATTCAGGTGCGACTCAAGGAACTCAAGGGTTGGACACGAAACGGCCTGGAAATCGCAAAGAAATTCACGATGCAGGATTTTGTCCATGCGATGGGGTTTGTGAATTCTGTCGCACTTCTGGCAGAAAAAGCGAACCATCATCCTGATATCGACATCCGGTGGAACACGGTTTCACTCGTTCTCTCCACGCATAGCGCCGGCGGCCTGACTGCGAAAGACTTCGAACTCGCAAGAAACATAGACGGACTGTGAATCAGGTACGGATCTCGAAATTGCAGGCCTATCTCGCCGAACACCCGAACGATTCGTTTTCACTCTATGCACTCGCACTCGAAGAGGCGAGCGATGGTAATGTTCCGAAGGCGGTCTCGATGCTGGAGAATCTCATCCATCTCGACCCGGAGTATGTCGCCGCCTACCAGCAACTCGGCGATTTCTACCAAAAGCTCAACCGAACAGAGGATGCCGTCGAGAAACTTCAGAAAGGTATCCGGACGGCCCGTGTGCAAGGGGACCTTCATGCGAGCGGCGAGATGCAGGCAGCTCTCGATGAATTGCTGACGTAATCACATGTACGTGCGGGAAAAGCACTCTTCGTTGCACCTCTCTCGAGTTCTACCTATCTTGGTACCCGGCAACAGACATCATTCTTGAATTCCCCTCTCCATTTCTGTGAAGCTACCGAAGGATCAGATTCTCAGCATTTTTCTGGAAACCAGGGCGCTCCTCGAGGGACACTTTCTCTTAACGTCCGGACTTCATAGCCCTCAATATTTTCAATGCGCCCGCGTGCTCCAATACCCCAAGTACCTCCATCTCTTTGCGGGGGATATTGCCAAGCACTTTGAGTACAGCGAGATCGAGCTTGTGATCTCTCCCGCGATTGGGGGCGTTGTTGTGGGCACGGAGGTCGGGAGGATGCTGAATGCTCGGACGATTTTCGCCGAGCGGATGGACGGAGCCATGGAGCTACGCCGCGGTTTTGATATGCATCCGGGCGAGCGTGTACTCGTTGTCGAAGACGTTGTCACGACCGGAGGCTCGGTGTTTGAAGTCGTGAAGCTCGTCGAACGCGCCAAAGCAGTCGTTTCGGGGGTAGGGTACGTTGTTGACCGGAGTAACGGCAGAATCAAGTTTGACGCAAAATATTATTCCGTCCTTCAGATGGATGTTGTTGCTTACGAACCTGCGGACTGCCCGCTCTGCAAACAGGGAAGCCAGGTTGTTAAACCGGGCAGCAGAGGAAACTATTGAATTGAAGAAATATTTTCCCGGAACCTCATGAATCAACAATCACAACTTTCTTCGGGCAGTGAGAGTCTTGCGCACGTCGGCCACGCTGTATTGTTGTTTATCGCCGCCCTCGTTGCCGGATGGATTCTCAAACGATTTCTCGGCTCTGTGGGTCGCCGGTGGGCCTTGAGAACCAAGAACGAACTGGACGACCGGATCCTCGCAGCAATCGTCCCCCGCATCACATGGATGGCTTTTGTCGTCGGGTCGTTCTTAGCGTCGGAAGAGGTCGCGAACATTACAACGAAAAATCCGACGGCTGGCAAGGTCCTGGGCTACACGAAAGGGACAATCTACGTCGCCTTCGTTTTCGTCATTACGATGGCAGTCATCAGGCTCGTCGACACCGTGATGGATTTCGCAATGAAGAGGTATGCCAAACGAATGTCCGCAACATTCGATGAGGCCCTGTTCCTGCTCTTGAATCGCTTCTCAGCGGTCTGCCTTGGCGCAATTGCGTTCGTGATCGTTCTGGGTCACTTCGGAGTCGATGTGAGCAGTCTACTCGTCTTCCTCGGCGGCGGCTCCGTCGCACTCGCCCTCGCGGCGCAAGATACACTTTCGAATATGATTGCGGGGTTTGTCATCATGATCGACCGGCCGTTTCGCATAGGCGACCGCGTGAAATTGCCGACCGGAGAAATTGGTGACGTCTACGAAATTGGCATGCGGAGCACGAAGATTCTGGACGTCGATCACAATACGATTATTAGCCCGAACGCAGAACTCGTAAAAACGAAACTCATCAATTACTCATATCCCGAACGAAAGATACGTGTTATCGTAGACATCGGCGTGGGTTATGGGACAGACCTGCAACGCGCTCGGGCGTTAATGCTCTCTCTCGCCCAGAAGCAAACGGCTGTTCTCAAAGACCCCGCGCCGGAGGTTCTGGCCACCGCCATTACTGATGCAACGATTACTCTCCAGCTTGTTGCACACACCGAAGATTTCCGCAATAAGGGCAGGATCGAGTCCGTCTTGCGGGAACAGATCTACGAGATGTTTCGAAAGGAAAAAATCGAAATTCCGTTCCCGCAACGAGTCGTTCACGTTCGCGAATCCTCCAATGTCCGGTATCAAGGTTCTCAAAAGCGAAAAACGTTACGCCGGTAGAGTCTTTAATCTCCTTGTCGACGAGGTAGAATACGCTTCGGGCCGCAGGGGCGTGCGAGAGGTTGCCGACCATCCGGGTGGTTCGGCAACCGTTCCAATTCTCGACGACGGCAATGTCCTCCTCGTCCGACAATTCCGTTACCCGATGAAGCAGTTCGTCTACGAACTCCCCGCCGGCAAACTCAATCCCAACGAGGACCCCCAGCATTGTGCAGAGCGGGAGTTGGAAGAAGAAACGGGATTTGTTGCAGGTTCGCTCGAAAAGATCACATCGATCTATACGAGTCCAGGATTCTGCAATGAACTTCTCCATATCTATCTCGCAACACAATTGAAACGTTTGCCTCGCGGTCAGGCGCTCGAAGAGGGTGAATTATCATTGACGGTGGAATCGATTCCGTTCGATATGGTTCTCACGATGATCGAGGAAGGGAAAATCGTCGACGCAAAGACCCTCTGCGGTATTTTGCTGGCCGAGCGGATGCTCAAAAGAAAGAGTCAATGATGGAAGAGAAGGAGCTGGAGGAATATCCGCGATCGCGTATTTATCGCCTGGACTTGAAACGATGCGTTGTTCAGAACTGCGGCGGTGAACTGGCCGAACTCAGCTACTACGAACGGAACAATTGGGTAACCGTCGAGTATGAGTGCGATACGTGCGGGCGCGAGTTTACGGTCAAAATCGAAAGCTAAGCCGGCTGGCATCCCTCGTCAAATGTCAAAGTTTCCTTGACTGCAAACCTATGAACCCGGTTGAATTGATTCGAAAGAAACGCGAAGGCTCGACTCTGATTGAGGAGGAGCTTCGGTTTCTCATCACGCAGTACGTCGAGGGGAAACTCCCCGACTACCAAATGGCAGCGTTTCTCATGGCATGCTACTTCCGCGGGATGAGCACCGCCGAGACGCTCACCTTTACGAACCTCATGCTCCACTCCGGCGAGGTCGTCGACCTCTCGGGCATCCCCGGCGTTAAAGTCGATAAACACTCGACCGGCGGCGTTGGCGATAAGGTTTCTCTCATCCTTGCGCCGATGGTGGCGGCGTGCGGAGTCCCCGTGCCCATGATCTCAGGACGCGGACTGGGCCACACGGGCGGCACATTGGACAAGCTCGAGTCAATCCCTGGATTCCGAACGAACCTGACGATCGCAGAGTACAAAAATGTCATAAAGAAAATCGGCGTGGTAATGATCGGCCAGACGAAAGAAATCGCTCCGGCAGATAAAAAAATGTACGCTTTACGCGACGTGACCGCTACGGTTGAGTGTATTCCGTTGATCGCGGGAAGTATCATGAGCAAGAAACTCGCGGAGGGCATCGACGCGCTGGTGCTGGATGTAAAGACGGGTCGAGGGGCCTTCATGCAAACGCACGAAAAATCGCTTGAGCTGGCGAAAGCACTTGTGGGTATAGGGAATGGTTCGGGAAAAGAGACGATCGGTTTCATCACAGATATGAGCCAGCCGCTCGGGACCGCTATCGGCAATTGGCTCGAGGTTGTTGAATCTGTGGAATGTTTGAGGGGAACCATCGGCAACTACGATGCATCCGCTGATTTGATGGAAGTGACCTATCTCCTTTCAGGCGCGATGGTCTATCTTGGAAAGCAGGCGGAGAGCATCGAGTCTGGGATCGACCGATGCAAAGAAGTGATAAAGAACGGCAAGGCATACGAAAAATTCCTCCAGCTTGTTCAAATCCAGGGGGGCAGTGTTTCGTCCATCGAACATCTTGAGGGTTATCCTGTGGCAAAACATGCGATCAATGTGACATCGGGAGAGAGCGGCTTCGTCGGAATGATCGATTCCCTCGAGTTGGGACTCACGAGCATCACGCTAGGGGCCGGCAGGCAGACTATGGAGGATGTTATCGACCCAAAGGCGGG
>JBGOVN010000241.1:0-3366 GCA_041478155.1 Bacteroidota bacterium
GTATGGGGAGTCCGTTTTCACTTAGAAATTCCCGGATCGTCGAGTACGCTTTCACAAGCTCCGCGGGAGCAAAGCCGCCGTGGTTGCCACCATGGATTGTCAACAAACGGTTTGGCACTCCAACCTTTTCGAGCGCCTCATGCAATCGGACGGCGTGCGTGTACGGGACAGTCGGGTCGGCGTCGCCGTGAATTGTCAGAATCGGCGGTAATCCCTTGCGAACGTACGTGAGCGGAGATACTCTTCTGGCAATCTCCTCTCTGTTCGTCGCGCTCCCCATCCACATAACGGCGTATGATTTCGTGTTGGGTCCGTCCAGCAAATCAACGACATCCGTGATACCATACCAGTTGACTACGGCGGCAACTTTGAGGTTTTCCGGACCGAAACACTCGCGGTCGAGGCCAGCCGATGCGGGAATCATTCCCGTTGTCAGCGCCAGGTGGCCGCCTGCCGAATGGCCTGTGACAACAATTTTCGTCGTGTCGATCTTGTATTCTTTTGAATTGCGATACATCCAGCGTAATGCACAGAGGCAATCTTCCACCGCAGCCGGTGCCACGGAGATCTTCGCCAGTCGGTATTCGACGTTCACGACGGTCCAGCCCTGTTGAAGATACGGAAGCAGAAACAGTATAGAATTTTCCTTATTTCCCCCGGTCCATCCTCCGCCGTGAATGTACATCAGCGTGGGTCGCGGTTCAGGAGCGTGCCGAAGAACGTACACATCGAGCTTGGATTCGTAACCATTTGCGACGAGATAGGTGATGTTGGGATAGATTCGGTATTGAAGTGAAAGTGTGTCGGCCCATGAGAACTGATCCGCAACCTGTGCATGGAGAGGAAGGATAACCAGATGAAGAATCGCCAGCACGCGCAGACACATGCGATTCAATACGAAAGTTTTGAAGTTAATCTCCATCATGTCACTTCCTCCGTTGTTTGAATCGAAAACTCTTATTCCTCAGGAGCAGGGGTTCACATTTTCGGCGCTGGCTCTTGCAGGATCCTTGCGTTAAACATTCTTTATTACCTTGACAACGCGCCACACGAACGTCACGTCGCGTTTCCGTATGACCATCGGCTCAAATTCCGGGTTGAGAGGAATCAAATGGACGTATTGTTCCTCGATCTTCACCCTCTTGACGGTGTCTTCATCATCCACTCGCACGACACAAATATCTCCGCTGCGCGCTTCGACTTTGGGGCTAACGACGATGATGTCGCCGTTCTCGATTCGCGGAGCCATACTGTTTCCTTTTACCTCGAGCGCGAAGGCAGAGTTATCACGGATATCATCGACTGTAATGTACCGTTCGACGTAATCCGGGTGAAACGTGAGGCTCGGAGCGCCGCCTGGGACGGAGGAAAGAAGGGGAAGCGGAATGAGGTCAACTTTTCTGTAGCGGTTTGTCGGCAGGGAAAGGACATTCGACCGGAGATGCGATTGCGCGAAGATCTCTCCTTCGCCGGAAAGAAGCCAGTGGGACGATACACCCGTTGCCTTCGCGATGCGGAGGAGGAAGTTGCTGTCGGGTACCTGTTCTCCTTTTTCCCAGCGCTGGACCGTCCTCGTGGCAACATCGATCCGCGCGGCCAGTGAGGCCTGGTCTAGATCTTTCTGATTCCTCGCTTCGCGAATTCGAATTGCAAGAGATGATTTCATCGGTAACCGTATGACAATTTTGGCATGCGTGTAGTTGATGACCGACAAATTTGTCGTCTGCAAGGTAGAGATTTTTCCATGACGTGTCAAGGGATATAAATAAAAACGGAGCGGCATGAGGCCGCCCCGTTTGGGATCGTAGGAAAACGACGCTGCTATTGCGGTTTCTTGAAGGCCTCGTCCTTGATGCCGGAGTTAATCTTTACCGAGCTCATAAACATCTCGACGTTTTTCTTCCCGTTTGAGAACTGCTGCATCTTGTGCGCAAACTTTATCCCGCCTTCGTCCCGGTAGTCATCGTAGTATTGCTCCACGTCTGCGGGTCCGGTAGCGGTTCGCCCCCGCATGACCGTCTTCGTGAGAAGCCCCGATTGGGCATCGAAGTACCAGCGGGCAGATGCATTTGTCGGTCCATGCTTTATCACGAGAACACTGACCGGTTTGTCATTCACCTTGTCATCCTTAAAATAGTAGGAGGTGTAGTCCGCTTTGTCGATGTTTTGAAGGACGTTGACAAGATTCATCGCTGATTGCTTGAGCATATCCTCCAGCTGGGATGCGGGCAAGTCCTGAGTCCCCATCGGGCTGGTGACCCATCCGGCCTTCCCGTCGTATGCCATCGTCATCTCACCCATCATCATCACTGACTTGTTCAGCATTTTGTTCGGAAGCACCATCGTCATGTCAGACTGCATTTCCATATCTCCCATCGGTGTGCCAAGGATGGTGAGTTTTCCCGATTCCGTAAAGTCCTTCACCGCCAGCAGCTTCGCTCCTCCCATCGCTTCGAGTGATTTCTTCAGAATCTCTTTCCCCCTGGAGAGTGTCACGGGGGTCGGATCCGGAATCTTCTCCGGCGGTGCAGGAATCGTGATGTCGATCGTGTTTACTGTGCCGAGCGAGCTCAACGGCTCGTCGAAATCGGACTCTTTCCCCACTACAAGAATAGTCAAGACGGCCGGATTCCAGCGCTTCTTGACCGCATCGTTCACCGACTGTTTCGTCGCCTGCTGAACTTCCTGCTGTTGTTTCTGGATGAAATCTTTCGGGTAGCCGAAGTATTCGAGCGCCATGATTCCGTTGATAACCTTGGCCTTCGAGTCGTACTCGAAAACAAACGAATTGAGGTAGCTGTCTCGTGCATACTTGAGCTCATCGTCCGTGATGCCATTCTTGACGAAGTCGTCGAGTTCCTTCAAGATCGAGCGCACCATCTTCACCGTTGTGCCGGATTTTGTCGACCCGCCGAGACGGAAGATTCCCTGATAATCGTAGCTCTCTCCCCAGTTGCTGAAGACGGAGTAGGCGAGACCCTGGGTCGATCGGACTTGCTTGAAGAGCCGCGAGGCGAATCCTCCCCCAAACGCATCGTCTGCAAGGTTTAAGGGTGCGCTGTCGGGATCGTCAAGCCGGCCGCCGACGTGACCGAGATAAAGCTGGGATTGGTTAACGTCATCTTTCTTGATAAAGTTTACAGTCTTCTGCGATGCCATCTTCACAGGCGGGACTGGCGGAAGTGTTACCATCTGTCGTTCCCATCCCCCCATCAACTTCTCGATCTTCAGACGCATCTCGTCGGTCTTGAAGTCTCCCCAGAGAGCTATCATCATCTGATTTGGCACAAAGTATTTCTTGTGGAAATCAATCATGTCCTGCTTCGTAATGTTCTCGAGCGTTGCGTATTCAGTCACACGTGCATA
>JBGOVN010000181.1:0-3982 GCA_041478155.1 Bacteroidota bacterium
CAAGTCGCTGCCGATATTCTCCGCATACATCACGTTTTCAATTTCATCCCACTGCGTGATCGGCTGGTCGTTGATGGAAAGAATCCTATCTCCAACCCGGAACCCCGCTTTTGCCGCGCTGCTCTTATCTACGACATACCCAACGTCAGTGATAGGGCGGACGATTCTTCCCTCACGGTATGTGATGCCCCAAAAGATGGAGATAGCCAGGAGCACATTCATCGCGACGCCAGCCGAGATGACGATCATTCGTTGCCATATCGGTTTTGACCGAAACTCCCACGGTTGCGGCTCCCCACTCACAAACTCTGTATCGAAACTCTCGTCCACCATTCCGGCGATCTTGACATAACCGCCGACAGGGATCCACGATACACAATAGTCGGTTTCTCCGATCTTTCGACCGAACGCGCGGGGAGGGAATCCGATGCTGAAGCGGTCGACACGCATGCCGAAGAGTTTTGCCGCGAGGAAGTGGCCGAGTTCGTGGATGAAGACAAGCACTCCGATGGTGATGACGAAGTAAAAAACCATGCTAAGAATTTCCATGCGGTTCCGATATCTATAGGATTCTAAAAAGTGTGAGGACGTTCAGAGAAGAGACCGGACGAAGGTTCTCGCTTGGCTGTCTGCTTCGATGATATGTTCGAACTCCGGGGCCGACCGTCGTTCGTGTTGTGCCAATGCCCGGTCGATCAACTCGGGAATTTGTTGAAATGAAATGGATCGCCCGAGGAACGCTTCCACAGCAACTTCGTTCGCAGCGTTGAGAACAGCCGGTGCCGTTCCCCCCGTGGCAAGCGCGTCGTAGGCGAGCTGTAAACAGCGAAACTTCCCGCGATCGGGCTTGAAGAATGTCATCGACCGTAACTTCGGAAAGTCGATGCGGCCGCCGTTCAGCGGTAGCCGCGCCGGATACGTCAGCGCATATTGTATGGGTATTTTCATGTCCGGTAAACCGAGTTGGGCCTTTATCGAACCGTCGATGAACTCTACCATCGAGTGTATAATCGATTGTGGATGTACGACGACGTCGATGTGTTCGGCAGGGAGTCCGAAGAGCCAGTGAGCTTCAATGACCTCGAGCCCCTTGTTCATCAGCGTCGCTGAATCGATCGTAATCTTATTCCCCATTTTCCAGTTGGGATGGTTCAAGGCCTGTTCAACGGTGAGCGAGCGAAACTCCTCCGTCGGAGTGTTCAGAAACGGCCCTCCCGAGGCTGTGAGAATGAGTTTTGCAATCTGGTTTCGGTCCTCCCCGGCAAGGCATTGAAGGATGGCGCTGTGTTCGCTGTCGACCGGAATGAGCTGCACACCGTGCTCACGCACGAGCGAAGTGATCAACTCACCCGCCGCAACAAGAGTCTCCTTGTTCGCAAGTGCTATGTCTTTCTTGTGGCGAATAGCCTCGATGGTCGGCCGCAAGCCTGCAAAGCCTACCAGAGAACTGATGACGAGGTCAACGTCGTCCCGCCGCATGATCTCGATCAAGCCGGCCTCTCCCGAGAGCACCTCCACTGAACCGTTCACACGCCGTTCAAGCGTGGATGCGCATTGCCCATCGAGTACGACAACGCCGCGCGGCTTAAATCGTGCGATCTGTTGTTGAAGCAACTCGATGTTCTTGTTCGTGGTCAGGTAGGAGACGCGGAAACGGTCGGAGAGTTTTTCAAGTACTTGCAGACTGCTTTGACCGATCGAACCGGTTGCGCCAAGGAGAGCTATATTTTTCACAAAAGAACTCACTCACACTCAATGTGACGCTCGCTGTGACACTCATTGTGCCACTGATTGCAAAAGGTAACAAAAATCGCAGGGGATGTCAAGGTAACCCGCGGACTGGTCGACATACCACAAGGCCCTGCAGGTCGTTCGTTTGATGCATCCGGTTTTTTTGATATATTGCTGATGAAAATTTCGGGCGAGAGAAAAGTGAACTCGAAAAAATATTTCTTCGGGATGAGAGTGACTCAAGCCATCATCGCCGTTTTGCTCGTTCTTCCGGTGAAAGCGTTTTGCCAGGTTCCCGACCGTACCGCTCAGCTTCGGCTGGCTCAAAGTCTGGAACAGGCGAGTGAATGGGAAAACGCTGTGTCCGTCTATGAAGAACTCGTCCGCCTCGAGCCTGCTAATTTTCTCTACTTCGACGGCCTTCGACGCAGTTATACTCAACTCAAGCAATTTGAGAAGGCGGTCGTCCTCATCCAATCGCGGCTGCGGTTATTCCCCGGCGATGTGATGCTTCTTGCACAACTCGGTGGACTCTATTATGAGAGCGGGGCGAGCGGCAAAGCAGATTCTGTCTGGCATGTTGTTCTGGTGCTTAATCCGAAGAACGTTTCTTCCTACCGCATCGTTGCCGGTCAAATGATCGAGCACCGCCTCTACGACGGGGCGATCAATGTGTATCGAGAAGCCCAAACAGCTACCGCCAATGAAGCAGTTTTTAGCGATGAACTTGCCGCGCTGTATTCTGCGATGCAGCGTTACGGCGAGGCAACGCGTGAGTTTACAAAACAACTCCAGATTTACCCCGACCAACTGTCCTTCGTGGAGTCCCGTATCGCTTCATTCACCTCCCGGTCGGAAGGGGTGAAAGAAGCGCTCACAGTCGTTCGGGCTGAGGTTGGTCGCATTCCCGCTAACATCCCCTTCCACGTACTACTGGCGTGGCTCCTGATTGAAGCGAGGGATTATGACGAGGGGCTCGCAGAGTACCGTCGCATTGATGGTCTTAAAAAGGCAGGAGGTGTCGAGCTCTTTGGATTTGCCCAACGGCTCTTACAGGAAAAAATATACTCTGTTGCTGCAAAGGGGTTTCGTGAGCTCATCGCAAACAGTTCTACCCCATCTCTTCTTCCGCCGGCCCGTTTTGGCCTTGCCCGCTCAATCGAAGAGCTCAGCGCAGACACAAGTTCTCCAACCCCTTCTGCGAGTCCAGCGAGTGAAGAACGGCCATCGTACCATGCGGCTCTCACAATGTATGAGGCGATCGCGCGCGAGTATGCCGGGAGTGAAATTGACTTCCAGGCACTGTTCCGGATGGGGATAATCAAGTACGAGAGATTGTTCGACCTTAACGGCGCGCTGGAAGCGTTTTCGGGCTTGCAAACGGCACGCACTTCGCCGACACTCCCGTTCGACGCGGCATTGAAAATCGGAGAGGTCAGAATTGCCCAAAACGATTTGGATGGTGCTCGGAAAGAGTATGCAGGATTGCAGGGAGTTCTGCTCGTTCAGTATCACGATCAGACGGTCTTTCGCCTTGCCGAACTCGACTATTTCGAAAAGCGATTTGACTCAGCGCTCGTGCTTCTTCAACAACTGACCGCCAACCTCAACACCGACCTCGCAAATGATGCGCTCCAACTGCAATATTTCATACAGGAGAACAAGAATTCAACACCCGAAGGGCTCAACGCATTTGCGGGCGCAGACCTGCTCATGCGTCAGCGAAAGTATTCGGAAGCCCTGACCCGGTTCCGCGATGTTCAACAACGGTACCGCGGTTCGCTTCTCATCGACGACACAGCGATGAAGGTGGCAGAACTCCAACTCTTGCTGCAACAACCGGCAGAGGCGCTCGGAAGCCTTCGGACCGTCGCTCAGGATATGCCGGAGAGCATCTTGAAGGACAAGGCGCAAATGCGGATTGGCGAAGTGTACCAAGTCAACCTCCGGGACAAAGTCAAGGCAATCGAGGCGTATGAACAGTTGCTCGTTAAGTATCCGAACTCTTTGTACGCAGAAGAAGCCCGGAGACGGATCCGTTTGCTGCGAGGCGATTCGATCTAAACTGCCTTATCGATGAACAACCTACGAACCATAGCGGGGTGTTACGTTTTCGGATTCGCGGTGTTGTCTTCCTGCCTCATCGGACAAGCGAAAATTCTTATTCCGATGGACCTGAAACAGACCGACCATCTCAAATCGTACGGCGTTGCATTCTGGGTGCTCCAACACAACGGAGAAGTTGACTGGC
>JBGOVN010000214.1:0-3615 GCA_041478155.1 Bacteroidota bacterium
CAAGGGGGTTCGATTCACCAGATGAAAAAACTGTCGAACAGGTTTCTCCTTCGAGCCTCAAAAATTAGACCAGGATTTACTCTTCACTTTTCACGTTTCACTTTTCACCTCTTACTCTTCATCCTTTACTGCCTACTTTTCCCTCATCACGTTTCACCTCTTACTGTCTACTTCTTACTCTTCACTTCTCACGTTTCACTCTTCACTTCCCACGTTTCACCTCTTACTCTTTACTTTTCACTTCTTACTTTTCCCTCATCCCCCCAGATTCTTCTCCAAAAAATCTCTCAAGGTTGTCTCGTAGTCCGACCCTCCTACGTCCCATACATCGTTGTGATCGCCTCCTTTAACCATCAACAATGTTTTCGGTTCGTGAGCACGCTCGTAGAGCATGAGAGAGTAGCTGGAGTTAATGAAAGTATCGTTCGTGCCGTGAACGAACAGGAGCGGAATGTGAATCCTTTCGACGTCCTCAATCGGCGAGACGAGTCGCGCCTTGAAATTCGCGATGCGTTGTGAACGAGTCAAAGCAAAATTTCTGAGGAAGTGCCAGGGTAATTTTATGATCCTGCGCTGGTAGTCGACGAAAATGGTCCGGAGGTTTGTAAAGCTTGCCTCCGCAATGACCACAGCAATGCGGTTGTCGATTGCCGCTGCCTGAAGAGCTACTGCTGCCCCCATCGATGTTCCGAATAAACCGATCTTCCCCGCTCGAAAATCCTTACGCGCTTTCAGATAATCGATGACCATGGAAACATCATGCTTTTCGTAATATCCGTACGTGCAATATCGGCCTTCACTTTCACCGTGCTGGCGGGAGTCATACAGGAAGACATTGAACCCCATTCTATAGAAGAAACGAGTGAGAGCAATCCCACCTATCTTGCAATCCCCGACCCCGTGCATGTAGACCACTGTCCCTTTTGATTTTCCTTCGCGGACGACGAGCCAACAACTCAGCTTGAGGCCGTCGTTGGTCTCCAACAAGAGGCTTTCCTGGGGAAGTCCGGCGTCCTTCGGTTCGAGGATGGTGGTAAATCGGGCATACCACTCCTTAGTCCGACGGACCGGCTGAAGTAACAGGAGGGGTCCAAGAATCAGTATGGTGAACGAGGCGTTAACGGCAAAAAGCAGGAGGAGAATAAGGAGGTCGAGCAGCAAGGACATTCTGGGTGCTACAGAGAGTGCGGAGGTATGTTTTTCAAGGGTCGAAGTGTGCTTTATTTTCAATATATTAACGCCAACTCTCGGAAGCAAGTCGCGAGAAAATGCAACAAAAAGCTTCAAGCCCCCAACTTTTTCGCCAGAATGAAAGTCCAACCCTATGTCTGAAGACAACAATCGCGGGGCCAGGAAGGTGAACGACACAGAGCTCATTGTGCAGGCACAACGAGGCGACATGATGGCATTCGAGCAGCTTGTCCAGCGATACGACAAGCGTGTGCTGACGATCGCCGCCTCGTATGTTACCAGCTCGGATGACGCAAAGGATATTTATCAGGAAGTGTTCATCCGCGTTTATAGAGGGCTCAAAAAATTTGAATCGCGAAGTGAGTTTTCGACCTGGCTTTTTCGGGTGACGACGAACGTATGTCTGACCCATCGGTCGCGGTCACGAAAACACTCGCATACATCGATCGACCAGGACAGCGAGGAAGAAGACGGACAGCCACATGCGCTCAAAGATTCGCTCCCGGGTGACTCGACGACAGACAGGCGCACGATGAATTCCGAGATCTCGCGCAACGTTCAGGAAGCATTGAAAACACTCTCCCCGCAGCAGCGGATGGTATTTACGCTCAGGCACTACGAAGGGTTCAAGCTCAAGGAGATAGCATCGATGATGAAGGTGAGTGAAGGAACGGTCAAAAAATACCTGTTCGATGCGACAGCGCGGATGCGCGTACGCCTTAAAGATTTTGTGAACTAACGGTCAAGCTGAGGCGGGTCCGACCGACAGACAAAGGTTTGAAATAAGGAGTATACACGATGAAACATACACAGTATAAAGAATGGCTTCAGCTCTCGATGTATGACGAGCTCAGCGACGATGAGAAAGTTCTTCTCGCGGGCCATCTCAAGACATGCGCCGAATGCAAAGCCGAGGCTGCAGAGCTGAAGAGTCTGCACGCGACGCTCGCGCGGCACAAACCGGTCCAATCGATCAAGGAAATCCTTCGCGACGCGCGCGCAGAACTACGCGTTGCGATTCGATTGGAACGAACGAAGCGATCCTGGTTCGAGACCGTTTCCGAGTACGTGAGTGCGATGTTGACGCCTCAAGTAAAGGTGGCATTCACCGGAGTTGCCTTGTTGGCGCTCGGAGTCGGGCTCGGTTACTTTGTCCTGCGGCCGCCGGTGCAGGATCAAGCGGTTGGCTTCCACCTGGCGTCGGACGGCACCCGGCCCGCACTCGAACAGGGTGAAGCGCAGATTGCCAACGTCCGCTTCATCAATCGCGATGCAGCGAGCGGCTCCATCGAGTTCACGTTCGACGCGGTGACGCCCGTAAGCATTAAGGGAAATGTGTTCGATGATCGCATCCAGAGAATTCTTGCCCGAGCAGTTGTGAGCGAACAGAATCCCGGTATGCGACTCCGCGCCGTGAGCGCGATCTCAGGACAGTCCGACCGTCAGCAGCCAATGAACAACGAAATCAAAACTGCGCTCATCGCTGCGTTGAAGTTTGACAGCAACCGGGGTGTCCGCCAGGAAGCGCTGAAGGCGCTTCAGAAATACCTGCCCGACCCCGAAGCGACGCAGGCGATCCTCTACGTGCTGAGCCATGAAAAGAACACAGGAATGAAAATCGCCGCCATCAACAGCTTCGAGATGTCGAAGTTCGAAGGTCAACCGGGCAAGGAAGAATTATTGAACGGACTCAGGGATCGCGTTCAATCCGACGAGAACAACTACATACGAATCAGAGCGAAAGCAGCTCTTCAGGAGGCAAAATAACAATGAAACTCTTAACCAAGCTCTTCTCAGCGGCACTCGTCTCTGCACTCCTGGGCTCCGTCTCATACTCCCACGACGGCGATGAGGGAAGCCGCACAAAATCGTTCACCGTCACCAAAGGAGGCAGCCTCGAAGTGTCGACAGGCGTGGGGGACATCCGAATCTCGCCATGGGAGAAGAACGAAGTACGTGTCAGTGTCGACGGCATCGAGGATGACCAGCTCGACCGTTTGAAGATGACACAGAATGGAAACTCGATTCGGGTAAGTTTTCGCCCAAAGTGGAACGATAACAACGACGTACGTTTCGAGATCAACGTTCCCTCCCAGTTCGACGTCAGTCTGAAAACCTCCGGAGGGGCGCTCGAGGTGACGGGCACACTCACGGGAAAACTTTCGGGGTCCACAGCCGGCGGCGACATTCAGTTGAAGAACATCTCCGGCGTTGTCGACATGTCCACGTCGGGAGGCAACGTCGAAGCGGGAGACATCAAAGGAAATGGCTACCTGAAAACCTCAGGCGGCGATATCCGGATCGGCTCCGTGAACGGCGAGCTCGAAGTCGGCACCTCCGGCGGCGAGATCCAGGTTGACGACGTCGGCAAGTCGCTCGTGGCCCGTACGGCCGGCGGGGATATCAAAGTAGGCAACGTCGGCG
>JBGOVN010000036.1:0-7942 GCA_041478155.1 Bacteroidota bacterium
CGCGAGCATGTTTGACATACCAGCTATACTGACCACGATACCCGACATGGTCAATATCGTCATGAAAGAGGAGTTAACCATTATCCCGTTCTGGGGCTGGCTTTTGAAGTTTGGACCATACATTACGATCAACCGCTCAAACCCGAGAGACGCAGCGAAGAGCCTCGATGCGGCAGCCGAGCGAATCAACCAGGGTAAGTCAGTTCTTCTCTTTGCAGAAGGGACGAGGACGAAAGACGGAAAGCTGCAGCTGTTCAAGCGCGGGGCGTTTACCCTCGCGGCAAAAGCAGGCATCCCCATAATTCCTGTTGCCGTGAACAATACATTCGGAATATTACCAAAGGGTTCCTGGAAGGTCACGCCGGCGAACATCATGTTGGTCCTCGACAAACCGATTCCGACCGGAGGCGTATACGGGAAGGTTGCAGAACAAAAACTGATGGAACGAGTCCACAAAACCCTCTCCCGGAATTATGTGGAACAATCTTGAGGTAAATCATGTCGGTAACGATAAAGGATGTTGAGCATATTGCGAAATTGGCGCGGCTGGAGTTCAGTGAAGCGGAAAAGGAAAAATTCACTCACCAGCTGAACAGCATTCTCGCCCACATCGAGCAGTTGAACAAACTTGACACGAGCAGGGTGGAACCCCTTGCCCATGTTATTGAGCTGGGTAACGTCTTCCGCGCTGATGTTGTACGTCCGGGCATTTCGACTGAAGAAGCGCTGAAAAACGCTCCGGCAAAAACAGAGCAATTTTTCAAGGTACCAAAAGTGATTGGAGAGAAGGAAGAGTGAAGCCCTCGGTTATTGGAGTCATCCCTGCCCGTTATGGCTCGCAGCGCCTGTCGGCGAAGCCTCTCATCGACCTCCTCGGCAAGACGATGGTCGAACGAGTGTACGCGCAAGCGAAGAAAGCGAAACTTCTGGACAGGGTCCTTGTTGCAACGGACGACCGCCGGATCGAAGAAGCCGTTATCAAGTTTGGCGGCGAAGCCGTCATGACTTCTCCAAAAATAAAAAGTGGAAGCGACAGGATTGCAGCGGTCGCGGAGAAGACTGACGGCGACATTTTCGTTAATATTCAGGGAGACGAACCGCTCATGGCACCGCAAATGATTGACGAGGCCATCCGCGTCGTCCTCGACGACGATAACGCGCACGTGGGAACGCTGGCGAAGGAAATACAGACTGTCGAAGAGCTTTTGAACCCCGCGGTCGTTAAGGTTGTGCTGCGGAGCGATCGTTACGCTCTCTACTTTTCCCGTTCTCCAATCCCCTATGTTCGGGATGCAGCCGAGTTCCGACAGTGGCTGAAGCATCAAACTTTCTACAAGCATATCGGACTTTACGTCTTCCGGAAAAGCTTTCTCAAACGTTATGCGAAGATGTCCGAGAGTTCGCTGGAGAAGTCTGAGCGGCTGGAACAGTTGCGGATCCTTGAAAACGGCTACACGATCAAAGTCGCCCTCACGGCCCTCGACAGCTTCCCGATCGATACCCTGGAAGACGTTGAACGCGTCCTTGCAGTACTCAAATCATCGAACACTCACTCGTGACCTCCACTCTCCGAACATGAAGAGGCGCAATGGCCAGAAATAACGTCAAATTTATTTTCATCACCGGCGGCGTGGTTTCATCGCTTGGGAAAGGGATCGCAGCCGCATCGCTCGGCCTTCTCCTGAAGGCGCGCGGCTTGCGTGTTACGATCCAAAAGTTCGACCCTTACATCAACGTTGACCCCGGCACGATGAATCCTTTCCAGCACGGCGAGGTGTACGTCACCGACGACGGCGCCGAAACCGACCTCGACCTGGGCCACTACGAACGGTTCCTCGATGAAAACATGACGCGTCAGAACAATACCACAACCGGTCAGGTTTACTACGAAGTCATTTCGAAGGAGCGGCGAGGAGATTACCTCGGTGCCACAGTACAGGTCATTCCCCACATTACGGACGAGATCAAAAGAAGAATCTGGAACCTCGCAAAGACAGGGAAGTACGACGTCATCATCGTCGAGGTGGGCGGCACAGCCGGCGACATCGAAGGATTGCCTTTCCTGGAAGCGATCAGACAGTTTACGTTGAATGTCGGCCGCCGCAACGCCCTCAACATCCACGTCACGCTCATGCCCTACATCAAGTCAGCGGGAGAAGTAAAAACTAAACCCACCCAGCACAGCGTGAAAACGCTGCTCGAGATCGGACTGCAGCCCGATGTACTCATCTGTCGTTCCGAACGGCCGATAACGAGGGAGCTAAGGGAAAAAATAGCCCTCTTTTGTAATGTCGAAGTGGCATCGGTCATTGAGGGAAGAGACGTTGATTCGATATACGAAGTACCGCTTGTGTTTGAACGAGAGCACCTTGCGGAAATTGTCCTAGAAAAGCTGAATATCAAGACACCGAGGCCGGACCTTAGGAAGTGGTCCAGGTTTGTCCACAAGGTAAAGAATCCTTCCGGCACCGTCCGGATCGCCGTGTGTGGTAAGTACACCGAGCTCAAAGATGCTTACAAGAGCATCGTCGAGGCGTTCGTACACGCCGGAGCGGAAAATAACGTCCATGTTGAACTCGACTGGATTAGGGCGGAAGACGTCGAAAAATTCGGAGCGGAGAAATATCTCAAGGGAGCCAGCGGCTTGCTTGTGCCCTGGGGGTTTGGAAATCGGGGAATCGAAGGAAAGATCGACACGATCAAGTACGTGCGTGAGAACAAGATCCCGTTTTTCGGAATCTGTCTCGGGCTTCAGTGCGCCGTCATCGAGTTTGCCCGGAACGTCTGTGGCATGAAGGACGCAAACAGCACGGAATTCCGGAAGACGAAACATAACGTGATTGATATGATGCTCGAACAGAAGTCAGTGCGAAACCTCGGCGGAACGATGCGCCTGGGAGCATATCCGTGTACAATCACGAGAGGGACGAAGGCTTTCAAGGCATACCGTAAGGAATTCATCACGGAACGCCACCGGCATCGCTTTGAAGTGAATAATAAATTTAAGAAGAAACTTTCCGACCATGGTATGGTGTTTAGTGGAGTATATCCCAACAACGACCTCGTCGAGATCATAGAATTGCAGGACCATCCCTGGTTTGTGGCAGGGCAGTTCCATCCCGAACTAAAATCTCGCCCCATCGCCCCTCATCCGCTCTTCCGCGATTTTGTGAAAGCGGTGAAAGACTTCAACCTTCATCCATAACGGCTTGGGCGACCAAAGAATGAAGAAAACCGCCTACACCATCCTCCTGTCGCTCGCTCTTTCTGTACCATCTCCGGCGCAAAAAACCATCCCAATGAATCTTGAACGGTTGGTTCAGGATGCGGGCATCATCGTTCATGGGACAGTCGTCAAAACCGAAAGCGGCCGCGATTCCAGGTCGGGGCTGATCGTGACGAGCGTGACACTCCGGGTTGAAGAGAATTTTTACGGAGCTCCGGCATCTGAGTTCACATTCAAGCAATACGGCGGCCGTGCAGGAACGTTGGTCTATTACCCGGCTGGTATACCAAGATTTCAGGAGAAAGAAGAACTTGTCCTGATGCTGTATCCTGCAAGCGGAAGGGGGCTGCAGAGTCCAGTCGGAATGGAACAGGGAAAATTCTCTGTAAACATCGATATGAAAACGGGAAAGCGAAGTGTCGTGAACAAGTTCGACAACAGGAACCTGTTCGCCGGCGTTCAACATCCGTCGGCGCTCGCAAGGAAGTCATGGACGAAGAAAAATAACCCCGGTGTGCTCGACTACGCGGAATTTGCCGCAAGTATCCGTTCTCTCGTTCAGCTCCTAAAACCGTAGACTCGCGTGCAACGGATATCCTCATACCTTTGCCGGCACGCGGCAGGTTTTCTTTCGCTCATCTGCTGTTCCTCCATTCTGTTCGCCGGCGGCCCGCTCAACAGTCTCAACGGCAAAGCAGTGAAATGGGGGTTAAACTCTTTTCCCATTCAGTATACGACCGACCGCGGCGCGATGGGATTGTTCAGTAACTCGACCGCAACAAGTCTAAGCGATGACTCATTTCTCACGTGGCACAATGTCGCGAGCGCTTCCGTCTCGTTCGTGAACGCCGGACAGCTCCCAGTCGATGTCACCTCGTTGAACGATACTCTCTATCTCGGCAGGTTTAACGATGATATCAATCCGATCATATTCGACACTGACGGCTCGATCATGGACAGCGTCTTCGGTATTGGCGCAAAACGCAGCATCATTGGTTTTGCAGGGTCTGCCTACGACGGGCAAACTGGTCTTTACGTCGAGGGTGAAGCCGTCATGAACGGATGGTTCGCGAATAACCCGTTCACCGCAAATCAATTCATGTCGACCTTCGTCCACGAATTCGGCCACTTCATCGGCCTCGACCATACGCAGATCAATGCCCAATTCGCGGGGGACGGAAATAAGGCAAACGATGTCTATATACCGACAATGTTTCCCACCTCCGTCGACGAGGACAGCACGCTCAATTCGCTGAACCCCGACGATATCGCTGCCGTTTCCGTCCTCTATCCCACTCCTGCATTCCTGGCAACCACCGGTTCCATACGGGGTAAGGTCATTCGGGCTGATAGTTCCATCGTCCCCGGCGCCGTCGTTATAGCAATCAGCACGACAGATTCGCTGATGAATCAAGTATCGACCGTGACGGACTATTTTACACAGGCGACAGGATCCTACACAATAGCCGGACTTCTCCCCGGGACATATTGGGTCAAGTTGGAGCCCGTACGATCCGGTTTTTCCGGCGCGTCGAGCGTCGGCCCGTATGCCGGGACCTCCCATTCCCTATCGTTTCAAAACCCGGTAGTAACCGAGTACTACAACGGCGCCAACGAATCGAGTGACCCGACGGTCGATCCACCCGACGCCCGGACGCCCGTGACGGTCACTCCAAATATCGTGATAGACAACATTAATTTCGTCGCAAATGGCTTTTCTGATGCTCCTGTCGTTAATATTCTGCAGTACTATGGTTCGCTTGAATCGGGATACATTTTTAATCTTCCTTCGGAGTACGGCGACTTGAAGTACGCGGTCCGGTCGACACCTGGGGTAGACGCAAAACTCGAACGGGTCGATTTTTTTATTTATAACCAGGGCATCAGAGGACACGGGACACTCAAAATCTCAGTCCACCAGAATGCCGCCGGCAGTCTGGGCGGAATTCCGGGTGCGATGATCGGTTCTCCAACGTTGATTCCGTTTTCGAAACTTTTTGCAGGCGGGTTTAACTCGGTCGACCTCGACACATTGAATATCATGGTCTCGAAGAATGTAAGTTTCCATATCGCGTTTGAGGTACTGGGTAATCCGGGAGATACCCTGGCCTTTATTTCAGACGACGGAACGACCGAAACGGACCGGTCATCCTCCTACTATCAATCAGGCAACCTCCCGATCGCGTGGTATAATTTCGAAGACGCGAACAATTTTGGCACTGGCTTCAATCTTGTTGTCAGGGCCGCGATCGATTTTCCGACCGGCATTAGGGAACAGCCATCGGTTTTGCCGAAGGTCTATACGCTCTACCAAAATTATCCCAACCCATTCAATCCTGCAACGATTGTTCGTTACGACCTGCCGCGAGAGGGGAGAGTATCATTGAGAGTGTACGATGTGCTGGGGCGGAACGTCCGGACACTTTTTGAAGGCGTGAAGGCCCCCGGGACTTATAGCGTAACCTTCGACGGAAGTGGATTGTCGAGCGGAATTTACTATTGTGTCTTGACTGCGGAGAACTATCGTCTAGCCAAACCGATGGTTTTTCTAAAATGAGTGCAATTTCGGATCTTGCCTGAGGTCTCCCGCACGATCTGCGTCCGCTCGTGTTAGATACGGGTTCCAGGTTTTTTGGGAAGGATTCGTGAAAGTAAGTCGAACGGGGTCAATCGGGATGGCTCGTTACTTCGCCAGGATCATCTTTCGTGTCTGAACTTCGTTATCGACTCGCAGCTGGGCGAAATATATTCCAGAGGGTACTACTCTTCCACTCGCGTCGGTGCTATTCCACATGGCGCTAAACTGTCCCACAAATTGATACTGATCGACCAACCTTGAAACCTCACGTCCGATGACGTCGTAGACAGCTAGGCGAACCTGAGCCGGCTTCTCCAGCCGATACGCAAGGCGCGTCGAAGGGTTGAAGGGATTCGGGTAATTCTGGCCGAACGAGAAGGAGGCCGGTGCTTCGAAATTCCCCGCAAGCGTTGGCTGGTCCGACCATTCAAGATTCTGTGCAACAACGCCAAGACTCTCTGCGGCCTGATTTGCGATCAAAACCTTCGTAAAAATAACACGATTCGAACCCGAGCCGGAGGTTGATTTCTGCCGATATGTTAATGCGGCAATTGACCCGGATCCTTTTGTGAAGAAAGTTTGAGCCATATTGAAAATCAAAACATTAATGGTGGAGTCGTTCGGTTTATACGATGCTATGCTCCATCGTTGCGTGTCCGCAGTGCGGCCCGACCGCTGAAATGTGTCGAGCGAGATTCCCGTACAACTTCTGATTGTGAACTGAATTGCGGCAACCTGGTCCGAGTTCTTAAGGACGATATTCATGCTCTGCGTTCCAGTTCGAACAATCGATAATTCGTTCTGGGCGATAGCGGACGTGTTCAGTTCGAACATAAGTCCGGCGATGAGCACTATTCGTAGATTCGTATTCGTACTAGTATTGAGTGATGTTTTCATTCTGATCTTCCCTGTTAGGTTCGGCATACTCAGTGCATCGAACATGCCAGCCGCCTCCGAGGAGATCAAAATTCTGCACTCATCTGTAATCTATTGTTGGATAATAACTTAACGTGAACGATGAAAAACAGTCGTGGTCCTGTTTTGGAAGGATGGATTGTAACTTCTACAACGCATTGTGGAGACACAGGCAGGGGGAAGGAAACAGGAGATAGGAGTTAGGAGGTAGGAGGAAGGAAAGAAGAGATGGAAGATGGAATGGGGGATGAAGAGAGGAAACAGGTGATAGGTAATCGGAGATAGGAGGAAGAAGGGAAAGGAAGAAAAGATGGAAGGGTGGAAGAATGAAGAAAGGAGACCGAAAGCAGTTAGTCTCTTAGAGTAGAGACGTTCCGATGGAACGTCCCCCACAAGGAATCAACCCTTGACTTGTACTCATCGAGTCTTAATTCATGATGAATTGGCTCGTTCTCGGATCCGGTTTAAATTGAATTTCGCGGAGGCTTTGATTATCTTCACGCAATCCTCCGCGAGCCCTGGCGTGCACGATCTGAACTTCTTTACTAGTGTGAACCCATGAAAAATGTCCTCCTGATACTATTCTTCCCAATCGCCTCCAGCCTTGGCCAACTTCAGCATGCCGATGTCGTCTTCAGGAACGGCAAGCTCTGGACAGTCGACAAATCAAAACCCACAGCCGAAGCTGTCGCAGTCGTCGGCGGGAGAATCGTCGCTGTCGGCTCGACAAGTGAAATTGACCGCTACACCGACCCCTCAACCCGCGTTGTAGACCTCATGGGAAAGCGGATGCTCCCGGGTTTCATCGACAATCATACGCATTTCATGAGCGGCGGCTTCCAACTGCAGAGTGTGGATTTGCGGTATGCGAAGAGCGAACAGGAGTTTGCAAAACTGATCCAATCGAGGGCGGAGAAATTTCCAAAGAGATGGATTACCGGCGGAGACTGGGATCATGACAACTGGTCGAGCGGAAAACTTCCGACGAAAGAGCTGGTCGACGCTACGACGCCTAGCACGCCGGTCTTTGTGAACAGGTACGACGGACACATGGCGCTCGCGAATTCATACGTTTTGAAACTCGCTGGGGTGACAAAAAATACTCCAGATCCGCCTGGAGGGACCGTTGTGAAGGACCCCAAAACAGGGGAGCCGACGGGAATTCTGAAAGATGAGGCGATGGGATATGTCTATAAGGTGATGCCGGATCCGAGCGAGGAAGA
>JBGOVN010000018.1:0-10493 GCA_041478155.1 Bacteroidota bacterium
GTTTTAATACAAAAGTAATTATTCATCTCACATCCATCATAGGAGGTTATCATGTTCTTCATATTTTATGTTCTCGTAGCAATCGTTGCATTCGTGCTTTGGCTCAACGCACGAAACAAAGTCCAGACCGAGCACAATGCCGGATTTAAGGCGACTGCTTCGGTTTCCGGACTCGTCGCTTTAGGAGCCATCGCACTCTCTATCACGCAAATCCTAACGGTCATCCCTGCAGGCAATGTAGGTGTTGTTGATTTCTTTGGAAGGGTATCGGACTTGACCCTCAAAGCGGGGATCAATCTTGTCAATCCTTTTGCACACGTCGTGAAGTTTACCGTAAAGACTCAGGAACTCAAGGAATCCATGGACGTTCCATCGAAAGAGGGTCTGACCGTGCAACTGGACATTAGCGCCCTTTATCATCTCAACCCCGAAAAAGCTGCAGAGGTCTACAAGACCATCGGTGAATCTTATGTCGAGACCATTCTTGAGCCAAATTTTCGTTCGGTGGCAAGAGGTGTGACCGCCGGCTATGAGGCAAAGGCTCTTTATACCTCCGAGCGGGAAGTCCTCGCACAAGCCATTCTGAAGGAGATCCAAGGCATCGTCGAGCCGCGGGGAATTACTGTAGAAGTGACGCCATTACGGCGTGTCGGTCTGCCGGCGGGGCTCTCTCAGGCTATCGAGGAGAAGCTCAGAGCCGAACAGGAGAGCCAGCGAATGCAGTTCACCCTGATGAAGGAACGTCAGGAAGCGGACCGAAAGCGAATCGAGGCGCAGGGTATTGCTGACTTCCAGAATATCATTGCACGCGGGCTCAGCGAGCTGTTGTTGCGGTGGAAAGGGATCGAGGCGACGGAAAAGCTGGCTAGTTCAACGAATGCAAAGGTTGTTATCATCGGAGCCGGCAAGGACGGCTTACCGCTCATTCTCGACACAAAGTAGCTCGACGTCACTGTGCGGCCCGCTCAACGCGGGTCGCATGGTATAACCTTCCCAACGCCCAACAAGAAAGAGCAACACCAAGTCCTGGATACATCGGCTCGATGGAGAAAAAGAATTGGGGAATTCCGTTGACCGCATTGATATGGCCGTACACAAGACTCGCCGTCGACACTCCCCAGCCGCCCAACATTGCCGAAAGAGCGTAGGGAGCCGTAATCGTAAGCGATCGGGAGTAGCTTGCGAGGACGGGGATCAGCAGCCCTGGGACGATGCACGTTCCAATTGTATACCAAATATTTACCACCGAAGGGACCGCAAGAGCGAGCGCGATCGAAAAAAAACCAGAAAGAACAAGACCAACCTTCGTCCAGTTATTTACGATCTTAGTCGAATCCGGCCCGTCCGTCAATCGTCCGACGATATCCTTCCCTACTGTGATTGCGGCAATCAGGGTCAAACTGCTCAACGATGACATGATCGTTGCCAACATTCCGATATAGAACAATCCCTTCGCAAACGACGGTAGCGTTATCTCTGCAAGCAAAGGGTACGAGAACATCGGCTGTGTTAAGCCTGGAAGTGCTGCCCGTGCATAGAGTCCGCTGGTTGTTGTGAGAAAATCAAAAAAGAACCAGAAAACGATTGAAACCAGGATTCCGTTGCGCGCCGTGCGGCCGTCTTTCGCGGCGTAACAACGCTGGTGGAACGCGGGATCGACGAGCGTCCACAATGCGATGAAGAACCAGACGACGATAAACTGCCAGCTGTTTCCGCCGTGCAAGGTGAGATGGAGCGTCGGAAGATTGCGTTGCAGAAACCCGAACCCTCCAAGCTTGGGGATTGCAAATGCAACCATCAGGACGAACCCGAGAAACATCATAACGAACTCAAATGCGTTCGTCCAAACGTCCGACCGAAACCCTCCCGTCCAGAGATAAAACGTCGTAAGAAACGTCATGAGAATAATACTGAGCGTCAGGTTGAGGCCGAACATGAGCTGGACGAGTATGCCGAGCATGAGTACATACGCAGCAGGACTGACGAGGAAGAAGGTGAGAACACCTCCCACGACTGCGGTTTTCTTGTCATACGCCGCTTCGAATTTGTCGGGAATGGTGAACAGGTTCGTCTGACGTACTTTCGAAGCGAGGAAGAAGGCAAAGATCAGCGCGAAGAAGTAGTACGGAACGCCAAAGACGATCCAATTGGAAACGCCGTACTTGTAGGAGAACTCTCCGACTCCCAAAATACCGCCATACCAGGTGGAAACAAGTGTGGCGACAAACATCGGTAACGTAAGCGTCCTGCCGGCGAGCAGAAACTCATCAGTGCTGTTCTTCCTTCTCCGTGACGTGCGAAGGCCGATGACCACGACGGCGGTGAAGTAGAGGAGGACGAGCAGAGAGTCGATAAAGCTGAGATGGACCACGATGAGATCAGGATTCCGAGGACAGAGCTGCGCTTGTTCTTGTTAACGTTTTCGCCGAAAGCTTGAAGAGGAGCAAGTCGCCTCCTCGTACTCGTATGTTCACCGGGCTTGACCGAACAACATTACTCGTGCTCTCGCGGCGGCCGAGCTCGAGCGACTCGTTTCTTAATTCCCACTTCAATCCTTTCGTAACGATTCCTTCACATGGTGAAACCGGGACCAGGGAAACTACAGTCCCCGGTCGGGCTTCAAACCAATATTCACTCCCAACGTATGTGATCTCGACGCTGGCATCGACAAACCGGATGATTGCCGACCGTGAGAACTTAACGAGCGCGCTGAGGTTTCCGATGGAGTGATCGAATCTGCCTCCTGTTGCTCCCGCGACGATGATGTTCGTATACTGTCGCCGCACGAGCCACGCCAGTGCTTTCTCCAGGTCCGTGCTGTTCTGGTCGGCAATCCGCCTCGCCGGCACGCTGCTGAACTTCTTCACCGTGCGCGATGAAATCGAATCCAAGTCTCCGATGATCAAATCGGGCCGAACTCCTCTTGCCGCCGCCGTATTCGCGCCGCCATCCGCACAAACAAAGTAATCAACCTGCTTCATGAGGGAGGTCAGCAGGCGTTTCCCCGGGGGATGACCGTTAGCGAGTATGAGCGCTCTCTTTTTCATCTGAGCAGGATAAAGGTTCATTCGTTTGACGCATCTGGAAACTCAACTTAGAAATCAACCTCGAAACCGATGTAGTAGTTCCGTTCTGCCGCGGGGAAGAATGAGTTTCCTTCACCCCCGGCAAGATAGAGTCTGTTAAAGAGATTTTTCACCTTCACAACCAGCGCCACATCTGTTCGCGACAGCCCGACTGGAACTCTCCATGAAGCGTCAAAGTCTGCAACAGTGTAATCGTCTACCATGGTGCGGCTGTCGTTCAAGTTGTCGGTATGAAATGACCCGACATATTTGAGCAGCAGGGAGAGGGAACATTCATCGAAATCATATCGAATCCGGGCGTTTCCGAGCAGGTCGGGGAATCCCGCTATAGGGTTGTTGTCGAGCGTACGCGAAACGGAATCGGCGGAGTCGTAAAGGTTATGCTTGACGATACGGTTAGCTGAAAACGTCGCATTCCCGCTAAGCTCCAACCCTTCCGCAATTTTCAGTTTCGTATCAAGCTCAAGACCAAGGTGTCGCGTCCTCTCTGCATTGAGAAGGATTGACCCGCCGAAGACGTCAATCCTTCCACTCTTGATGAGCTCATCCTGAAACTCCATCCAGTACAGGTTCGCCGTAATCCTCTGAGCGCCGAGAAGATAACTTCCTCCAACTTCGACGTCGAGAAGATGTTCGGGTTTGGCAAATGGCTTGTCGAATTCATACCGGACTCCCCCTGCACTCGTCGTCGATTCGAATTGCGGTTGCGCGCCAAACCATGAATCCTCGGCCGCATACAGGTTCCGCAACGTCGGCTCACGTGAGGTATAGCCGATTGAAACATAGGTGTTAAGATTTTCCGTCACGTTCTTATTCATCCCGAAGCGTGGATTGACGAAGAGGTACGGAAGGTCAAAATTGTTCCCGAGGAATCGTTCATTCTTGATGCCATACCGGTTGTATGCAATTTGCAGATCAGCCATCATCGTCAGCGTCTCATCGATACGGTAGAGCTCGTGGCCAAAGATTGAGATCATGTCCTTCTCGCCGTTGTATTCGTAGAAATGCGAATCAAGGTCGTACGTCGGGGAAGGTAGTTGCGAAGCAGACGCGATGGCACCCCAGTGGAATGAGCGATGGATTCGCAGCTCTCCCCCCACAGTGAGTTTGCCGTCAGCGTGTTCGAATTCAACTCGCGGCAACCACCCCCACTGTTTGTTGGCGACGAAACCGCGAATGAGAAACGTCGGGAAGTTGGATACACCGAATGTCGAATCATAGCCGACACGAGTTTGAAACCACGCGGAGCTGTTCGGGTCGTACGGTATCCAATCTCCGTCGTAATCGAAATAGCCCTCGCTCTGGATGAAGAAGAACGTATTATACAAGGCCGTTCTAGAATTCAATTTCCATTCGTGGAGCAGCTCATAGTGAGGTTGTGAAAATGCTTCTGTGGCTTTCGACTTGTTTTCGACCTGATACTGAATGCCGTCTCCTGTGGGCGTCAGTTCCCAGGAGCTATAGTTTTCCAACCGGAGCGACTTGTCGTTGTTGTAAAACCTGGGGATGCCTACATACGACAACGCATCGCTGAACGGTCCGCCGTAAAAATGTATGCGGGTGGTCATCGTCTCGTCGAACCGGACTGCTCCGAGGAAGTAGCTGTTCAGGTCGACCCATGAGTGCTGTCTGTAGCCGTCCGTTCCAATCTTTGTAAGGCTCCCGTAAAGCAGGTACTGATTGTTGATGAGTCCGGATGAGACGATTGCAGAGTACTTTCGCGTGTTCAGCTCTGTGGTGTTGCGCGCGCCAAATTCCTGAAAACCAAAGCCTGTCGACAGCATCACTCTCGGCTCAGTCGTCGCCGGCGTCGTTACGACATTGATCGACCCTCCAATCGCAGGCGGCCCGTAGAGCGCGTCGCCCGCCCCTCGTTGCACCTGAATGCTCTGCGTAAAGCCGAGAAGATCGGGCATGTCGATCCAATAGACATCGTGATCTTCGGGGTCATTCTGTGGAATTCCATTTACCATCACCGACAGACGACGTTGGTCGAAGCCCCGTAGGTTCATGAACGTGTATCCGACGTCGCTTCCATTCCAGGAGAAAGACGTGATTGACGGGAGTTCAGAAAGAACTGCGGGCGCATCCTGAACGGTGCGTCGACCTTTGATTTCGGCAGCCTGAATGTTGGAGAAGGTAACGGGTGTCTCGCGCTCGCGTGCGGTCGTCGCTGTCACAAAGACGGGCGAAAGAGAGATTGCCGTTGGCAAAACGGTAATCGACACCCGGACCGCTTCTTCCGAGTGAATTTCAAGAGAAGTAGTTTTTGTTGCATACCCTACGTGTCTCACGACGAGGTCATAGTGCGCCGGCAAGATACTGAGGAACTCGAATGCACCTCGCGCATCCGAGCTCGTTTTGAATGCTGTACCCTCGAGGAATACAGTTGCGTTTGGGATCGGCTGACGAGTCTCTCCGTCGGTGACGCTCCCGTGGATGGACCCGCTTTGTTGCGCGATGAGGGGTACAGAGGAGAGCGAAAAAATAAGGAGGAGTGCGACCGAACATTTCATTGACGTAGAGCCCATGTCTTCTCCGGTTAAAACAAAAAAACCGCGTTCCGTAGGAATAAGTCCAAGGAAAGCGGCCGAAGAAAAACCTCTTTCCGTTTTCCTACGCTGGTATGAGCCAGGTCAGGTTCCAGGGTCTATTCTCAGCCCCGGTCGCGCTGTTTTCACATCGAGCAGCGGGATCGGCGGGACACCCCTAACGGAAAAAAAAAGTGCTAGCGATAAAGAACTAATAAAATATACAACTGGGAAGGATGGTTGTCAAGTGTTACTGCTCGTTCAGCTGCTCCTGTAACTTCTTGTTCTCGCGTTCAAGCCTCTTACACGTCTCCATCTCCCTCATGTAGTCAGAGTCGTCGTCAAGCTCGTACGCCTTATGCAGGGCTTCCAACGCTTCGCCGAATTGCAGGCTGTACTCGAGGGCAACGCCAAGGTCGAAGTAGACCTTGTGGAGATTTTTTGATCCGCGGTACTTTTCCGTCGAAGACTTAAAAACGTCGATTGCCTTCCCCCATTCCCGCACTTTGGCGAACGAAACGCCACTTTCGAGCTCCGGTACGTCGGAGTCTGTCAGGAATCTCACCTGGACGTCCTCCCAATGAGGGGTAATCCTCCTGATGAACTGTCTGACAACAGTTTTCCGTGCAGATTTGAGAACGTCCTCGCCGTCGATCAAGACCGGGTGCTTATCCGTTGCAGTCGTTTGCGCGCTTTCGGTGTGAGTCATGTCTTTTGAGAAAATGTATTTACCTGTCGTGAGGTCGGTAATGCGGAAGTTGACGATGACGATTCCCCTTCCGTTGCGAGCATAACGAGAGTGCTCGCGCCCCTCCTTATCCTTGTAGGGGGGATCCTGGATGATCTCCTCTTCGTACTTGTACTCCGAGACGCGCGCAGAAATGAGTCCTGCGGCCCCAACGAACTTCCCGAGCTCAAGCGCAGTTTTCTCGTCAATCAATTCGCTCATCGTCAAGCGATACTCCCGCAGAATCCTGTCAAGATTATCACGGTCGAGCACTTCGAAGGCGCGCGTTTCCAATAGTTCGTTGATCAGAATACCTTCAAGGTCCGATGCTCCTCTTCCCGTCACACGACCGATTGCGATCTTCTTGAGCTTCCCCATGTTGACTTCGGCCGGTCGCATAACAGGAACGGTGACCGTTGTCGTCCCGCAGTCAACCGACAACACTCCGAGTATTCCGAGAATCCATAACTGCTTCTTGTTCAGCATCGTTATCATATGTGTTGTCTCCGGTTCGTTCGTAACAGTCTCGTTATGAGCTAAGTGCACTCAGATGTGCTTCGACACTCCCCGCGAGGGCGTCTAAATCGTATCCACCCTCTAACACAGAAACAATCCTGCCGGCACAATGTCTCTCAGCAACTTCGCGGATCATCGTTGTCATGAGTTCGAACGACCGCTCCGTCAGCGATATGTTGGCAAGAGGATCCGCCTTGTGCGCATCGAAACCGGCAGAGAGAATCAGTATTTGCGGTTCGAACTTATTGATCTTCGGAATAACCGATTCACGGAAAGCCTCGAGATATGCAGTTTCTCCACTCCCCGGTTTCATAGGACAGTTCAGTGTAAATCCCTCCCCTTCATCAGTTCCCGTTTCATGCGCCGCCCCCGTCCCCGGCCACAAAGGATATTGATGAAGGCTGATATATAGTACGGAGGGATCGGAATAAAAAATCTCCTGCGTTCCGTTGCCATGATGCACGTCCCAATCGACAATGGCCACGCGTTCGACTCCATAGTTCTTCTGAGCATAGCGCGCCGCGGCTGCGACGTTATTGAACAGACAGAATCCCATGACTTTTGACGCCTCGGCATGGTGTCCGGGCGGCCTTGCGGCGCAAAAGGTCCTCCTGCTGGAACCCTCCATCACTTCGTCCACCCCCTTTAAGGCTCCTCCGACCGCAGTGAGCGCTATCCGGAACGAATCCGGACAAACATGGGTATCTCCATCATCAAGTACTGGTTCGCCGCTTAGGCATCGGCGTTCAACCATCCTGACATGTCCAACCGAATGGACGGTCGTCACCCAATCCAGTGAAGCCGCACGCGGTTCGATGTGATGCAGTTGATCCCAGTGCCCGTTCTTCTTCAAGTGTCGAACGATCGCCTCCAACCTCTTCGGAGATTCGGGATGCCCGAAGCCGGTATCGTGCTTCAAGAAATCAGGATGATAAATAAATCCGACACTCTTCATCTCAGGAATTATCCGGGCCGGGAGGTGATATTTTCGTTGATTTTGTCTTCCGTCCAATGTTGAGGAAAAGTTGGAACCAATCTACCCACAAATTCCGAATGTTGCTTATGGATGACGACGACGCACCCGTTTTGCATTTCCTTCCCTCGCTCTTTATATTGAAACATGGAGGCCAAGCGTGCCAACGAAGCTACAACGATTACAGCACCCGGGTCCGAAATGGACATCGACCATCCATTCTCAGTGCGGCCTCCCCGATGATTACTGCCTCTACATCGATCAGCCTCCCGGTGAATTTCAGCTTGTGGAGAACGATATACAGTCACGGTTGGTGCTCACTCCCTCCCTTCTCAGTGGACAAGCAGGCGGGATCTCTTCGAAGGATGCTTGCGTTGAGCGGTGGAACTACTGCGCTCTGCAACCTTTCTGAGGGCAGGACCAAGATTCTCGTAAGAATACGTTCGGCAACACGGCTCAGCAAACGAGAAACCAACGAGGTCAAACGCCTTATCGGAGAGTCTCTGCGCCTTGGCGAGGACTTTTCGGAATTCTATCGCGAGACGAGCCGATATTCTCGTTTCCGCTGGATCGGAAAAACAGGGTCCGGCAGACTCCTCCGCGCCCCGACAGTGTTCGAAGACGTCGTCAAAATGATGTGCACCACAAACTGCAGTTGGTCCTTGACAGAATCGATGGTGGGAAACCTCACCAGGAGACTCGGTGAGAAACTCGACGGATCGTACGGATTTCCCTCGCCGCAAGCACTGGCCGGCGTCAGCGAATCGTACATTCGGAGGAGCATTCGGGCCGGCTACCGGTCCCCCTACCTCGTTGAGTTTGCGAGGGCTGTAGCATCGGGGACGCTTGATGTCGAATCGTGGCGTCATTCGCCGCTATCGACGGAGGCACTCTTTGAAAAGGTTACCTCGGTCAAAGGAATCGGGCCGTATGCAGCCGGCAATATTCTGCGGTTACTGGGACGATACGATTATCTGGCACTCGACTCGTGGGTGCGAAAAAAATTCTACGAGGTCCATCACCGCGGTAGGAAGGTAAGCGATTCGACCATCGAACGGCACTACGCATCGTTCGGAAAATGGCGCGGCCTCTTCTTCTGGCTCGATATGACGAAGGATTGGTACGCGCATAAATTTCCGTTCTAGTCTTCCTTCTGATGGGACGTATCCTTCGAGATGTAGGCGAATGACATTACAATCATGTTGATCGATCTGGCACACAAACTCATCCGTTCGAGGTACATCCGTCTCGGATTCGCGAGCGAAACCGTTCCGTTGGGGAGAACGAATGTCCACTATTACCACTACAAGAACAGCTCTTCAAAACGCATAATCGTACTTCTCCATGGCCTTGGAACATCTTCGAGTACCTGGTTCAAGATTGTTTCATCGTTGCAGCAACATTTCACAATCTTCGCGCCCGATTTGCCCGGCTACGGATTCTCGACGATAGACAATGCACAGGAATTTTTTTCGTTACCGGAATTGAACGAGTCTTTTTCGATGTTTATTGACCGCATGGGGCTTCATCATTTCGCGCTGGTCGGGCACTCAATGGGAGGATGGATAGCCGGGCGGTACTCTTCACAACACGCTGACCGTATTGACCAACTCATCCTCATCAACCCGACAGGAGTGTACTATCCCGGCGTTGAGCACCTCAGAGAATATTTTACCCTCAGATCTACCGCGGACTTCAATCGGTTGGTCAAGCGAATGTGGCACAACTACCCCTGGTACTTCAAGCCGTTCAGCCTTGCAATTCTTCATGATATGAGAAAAAGGAGAATTAACGAATTCGTGAACTCCATACGCTCCGATGACTTTCTTGTCGAGGAATTGACAACGCTGAGGATGCCAGTGAATGTGGTGTGGGGAAGCAACGACGGACTCTTGTCGGCAGGAACTCTTTCAACATTGCAGAAGTTCATTCCGCAACTTCAGGTGACCTCTATCGAACGGTGTGGCCATATACCCCAACTTGAAGCTCCGCATGAACTTTCGCGTGCGCTGGTCTCAATACTTAGGATGAACGATCATGGCGTGGCCTGAGGGCGTGGAGCAAGAACTCACGAGAGGGCGTGACGCCGAACGTCTAGGGAATGCCGGACGAGCGCGGACGTGCGCACGACGAGCGGCGGGTATGGCGATTACAGAACTTCAGCGTAAGTTTCCGGAACGGAAGTACGGGTCGGATTTCATGCGGCAAGTGCGGGCGTTCGCTACCGATGATTCACTGCCGGAAGAGGTGCGTCAGGCCGCGGAGCGACTCCAGGCAACCATTGCAGCAGATTTTACTTCGGTTTCGAAGCAACCCCTCAGCGATGCAGCGACCATCGTTGACTATGTCAAGACAACGCTCGGGAATATTCAGAGGTCTTCGTCGCCGCTGTGATCTTTCAGATCGTCTCCCCCTTCTGATTCTCCCTCCTGACTCTCTCTCTTCTTCACCTTGACGAAAAGCGGAATAACCATGATCAGACCTGCGAGAACTATCCAGGGTATCCGTCTCATTCGATCGTCTCCCTCAATTCAATGTTATGAGAATCTCGGAGACCAGCTCCTCGAGCACTACGACAGCGTACCAGCATTGAATCTCGAGCTGCTCCAACAGGAGTTGCTCGCAAAACCACTGTTCTTCTTCTGTCAACTGACGCGAGA
>JBGOVN010000171.1:0-4071 GCA_041478155.1 Bacteroidota bacterium
ATTTCTGCATGACTCGCGTACCCGCCTCCCGCGCACGCAACAAAATCTCCGGCCTTCAGTCCGGTCACTCCCTCTCCAGTCGCGATGACCACGCCGGATGCCGAGTAACCAATCGGCGCCCATGATTCGAGACGGCTCTGGACGCGCTTGTACGTCGTAAGCAGTCCATATTGTCGCACCTGCTCGAAAACCTTCGCGACGAGGTCGGGGTTCTTCCTCGCTTTGTCGAACAGCGAAGCCTTCCGGTTCGATACCGAAGCTCTCTCGGTTCCTGCGCTGATGACCGAAAACAATGCCCTGACGAGGATGTGTCCTTTCTTCAACGAAGGAGGGGGAACTTCTGCAACGTCGACAATTCCCGTTTTGTTATGTTGAGCCACTTGTTTCATATGTTAGGCGGGTTCTCCTTCTGCGTTCGATGACGCAACTTCCGAGACCCGAAGATGATCCTTCACCATGTAATATCCTCCGATTGCCATAACGACAATGTACCCTACCTCGTGCGTCACGATCGAAAAGGTTAATGCAGTCGTCGTGTCCGCGCCGTAAAGCTTGGCGAAAGCAACCGTGAGGAAGGAGTGGTACGTACCCATCGCCCCTGGAGCGGGAAGAACCCACGCGATAGACGAAATCGTCAGCAGAACGACTGCAGACCCGAAATCAAGATGCAGTTGCGACAGTGAATCAAATGCAAAAAAAGGCAAATACATCGCCAGAGCGTAGAGGCCCCAAATTGTAAGGCTCGACACAATGATCGCGCCGAGTTTTTCCTTCACCTTCTCAGCGCTGATCCCCGAGAGGAAGGAATCGATGAGCAGGTCGATGCGCTCATGATGACGCTTCGGAGCAAGCTTTTTGAGGCGCCCGATAAACCTGAAAAACGGTTCCGCCTTGAAGAAGAGCATGGAAAAGAAACCGAATGCGACGAGGGAAGCCAGCAGGAGCATCGGCCGCACAGTGCCAACATCTTTCACGAATGGGTCGAGCGAGCTGGGATAGATGAAGAGGACTACGCAGACGATGAAGTAAAAGGTTACAAAGTCCAGAATGCGTTCGACGACTACCGTTGCGAGCGCTGAACTTTTCGAAATATGCTCCAGACGGCCGATGACGATTGGACGAACCAGCTCTCCGACACGGGGAAGAACATTGTTGACCGCGTAGCCGATCATCACGGCGGAGAAAAGATTTCGTGTTGAGAGGCCGGACTTGACCGGGGCCAGGAGGAACGACCAACGGACTGCCCGAAGCCAGTGGCTGAGAATGATGACGGGAACGATGGCGAGCACCCAACCATACCGCACACTTTTCAGCGAGATCCAAAGATCGTGGAAATTCGTACCGCGAAAAGCGACGTAGAGGAAAATGCCGGCGATACAGAAACTGAGAAGAGTGCGAAGAAGCGTTTTCCCGTTCAAGGAGTCCACTGCCGTTGGAGCATTCAGCGAAGGTCGACGATTTCTGTGCCTGGAGGCGGCGTGAACGCGAACATTGTTTCCCTCACGTTTGTGTTCAGTTTGATACTGCTAATCGTGTACGTGGTTTCAGTGTCATTGACGTCGAGGACCAGAATTTTTCGAATCATCCAGTTTCCCTCTTCGACCCATATTTTTACTGATTTGACGAACGACCGTTCATCTTTCGGCGTCAATTTCAAATTGATGAGAGAGATCTCCTTGTCCTTCTCCGTGCCGAGCAGGACAGCATGATAGTTGCCCGGGAGGTTGAGCATGAATTGTTCAGGAGAGATGGAATTCTGATTCTCTTTGTACCGGTCGACGATCACCTGATTGTTCGCTGGAGAATACGCCCACACCGTCACACCGTCCGTGACGATGGTCTGATGCTCGGATTCTATCCTGTACCGGTTTGGCTTTTTCATCGTCAGCGTCCCGCTGAACGATTCTTCTATTGCCGAGAACCCAAACCTCACGTGCTGTTCAAACTGTGTCGTGGCGTCATCGATCATATCGTATCTGCGCTGCAGGCGGTCGGTAACGTCCTTTGCTGTGATCTCCTTGAGCTGCGCCGCAGGAACGAAAAAGGAAAGGATGAACAGCGCTCCGTACGACAGGTCCATCACGCCAGACTCTTGAGAAGCGATTCCAATTCCGCTTCGGATTCTATCAAGACCTCTCGCGCTTTGCTTCCGTCGAACGAACCGACAATACCTGCAGACTCGAGCTCATCGACAAGCCTTGCGGCTCGTGAATATCCTACCTTCAATCTTCGCTGGAGGAGCGAGACAGATCCCTGTTGGTGCCGAACGATGATGCGAGCGGCATCCTCGAACAGCTCGTCCCGGTCTCCATCACCGCTGCCAGCGGCGGTGCGTTTGTGTTCCAGCACCGAAGGAAGAGTTGTAGGATTGCTGTATCCCGGCTGTTTTCCGATATGATTCGTTACCCTCTCGACCTCACCGGTCGAAATAAATGCATTTTGCAGGCGAATCGGCTTTGGAGTGCCGGGGGGCATATACAGCAGGTCGCCGTTGCCGAGGAGTTGATCGGCGCCGTTCATGTCGAGAATCGTCCTCGAATCAATCTTTGAAGAAACCTGATACGCGATCCGTGCGGAGAAATTTGCCTTGATGACGCCGGTAATGACATCAACCGAGGGACGCTGGGTTGCCAGAACGAGGTGAATCCCAACTGCACGCGCGAGTTGTGCAAGACGGGCAATCGGTTCTTCGACTTCACGCGCCGCAGTTATCATCAGGTCTGCAAGCTCGTCCACGATGACGATCAAATACGGAAGCTTGCGATGCCGCACGGTCTCCGTGTCGTGCAACCGACCGCTCTTGACACGCTCGTTATAGTCCGCAAGGTTTCGCACTCCGGCCGCCGCCAGCCGGTCGTACCGTCGTTCCATTTCCAGTTCCACACTCTTGAGCAGCATGACCGCATTGTTTGGAGTTGTAACAATCTCTTCGTCAATGTCCGGCGAAACGGCGAGATAGTGCTTTCGGAGTTTGTTGTAGAGCGAAAGCTCGATTTTCTTCGGGTCGATAATCGCGAATTTGACGTCGCTGGGGTGAAGTTTGTAGAGTAAACTTACGATGAGTGTATTGATACCGACACTCTTGCCGGATCCTGTTGCCCCTGCAATCAGGAGATGGGGAAGCCGTGCAAGGTCGTCGATCAAGACTTCGCCGGGAATCGTCTTGCCGAGAGCAAGCGGCAGTGCTGCCTTTGTATCGCGAAACTTTGCCGAATTAATAAGGCTTCGAATGGTGACGAGCACAGGGTTGTGGTTGGGGATTTCCACGCCGACGGTTCCCTTACCGGGGATGGGGGCGATGATTCGTATCCCCTTTGCTTTCAGCGCAAGAGCAATGTCGTCCTGCAGACTCTCGATCCGACTGATTTTGACTCCTGTCGCGGGCACCAGCTCATACAGCGTAACGACAGGGCCGGGCGTGACGGCGACGCTCTCAATCGCGACTCCGAAATCGGCGAGCTTCGAACGAAGGAGCTCTGCGTTCGCCTTCAATTCATCTTCATTAACTTCCTCTGCCGACCTGGCGTTGTCGAGCAAATCGACAGAAGGAAACACATAGTCGATTTCCTCTTCGACGTCATCATCCACGCGTCGATCCCGTACGTCGAAGTCCACTTCCTCTTCTTTCACCGCCTCGTTGATATCCAGCTTTAGATCCGAACCCTCTGCCTCGATAGGAGGGAAAGATTGTCCGATCTCAGTGTACCCCCCCTTTACTGGAATTGATTCTGGCCGAGACATTACGGGCGGAGGGATGGCCCTTTTGGGTTCGCGGGGGAGCTCCTCTGACGATTTTCTGATCTCGACTTGTTTCGCGGCGACACGCTTACTGATCGCGCTCCTCTCTTCACTGATCCTCGCCTCTCTCCTCTCGTGCCACTGACGATAGAGGCCGGCAATGCGTGCGAAAAGATTTTTGATCCGCTGCGCCGTCAATCGATAATCGAGATCGACGAGAAGTGTGAGCGTGAGAACAAACGCTCCGAGAACGAGGATAACTGTCCCAGTTAAACCTACGAGCCTCGAGAGAACGGTCGCTGCAAAATGGCCGACAACGCCGCTCCATTCCAG
>JBGOVN010000017.1:0-10733 GCA_041478155.1 Bacteroidota bacterium
AGTTTTCCGACGGGATATCGTAAGTCTTCCATGCAATAGTCCTTCTAATGTTCTTGCGTCTGGAGGGGGCGTGCAAAACATCCATTCAACGTTGCCCGTTGCCCTTCGCCAATGTAAAGAAAACAGGTTCGAAGATCAACGCATCATCCTTGCGGGAGGATCACAGTAACCGTCGAGCCGGACCCGGGCGTGCTTCGGATTTCCATCGTGCCTCCGTGTATCTTTGCAAGTCTCGAGACGACCGTGAGGCCCAGGCCTGCCCCTTGTTGCTCGTAGATTTTTCGGTCGAACTGGACAAACGCTCCGATATCCGCAATCTGTCGTGGTGTCATCCCACGCCCCTGGTCCGCGCATATGAAACCGAAGCCGTATTTCTGAGGAGCACAAGAGACATGAACCGTTGTTCCGGGCTTCGAGTATCGGAATGCATTATCGAGAACCTCTTCGACGATTTTTGTAAAGAATTCGGTGGGAACCGCGACCGTCCCGTCGACGAGCTGCATAGAGAGGTCGGCGGGTCGATTAAACTCTTGAGCTTTGACCCTGCCCGTGTGGTCGATAATCTCGCCGACCTTGTGCGTAAGCTGTTCATCGTGGTGTTCGCCCGATGTTGCCGGAGATTGCTGCAACTCAAGCCGCGCATAGAGCAAGTAGTTCTCTATCAACCGTTGCAACCTCTTCGCGTTCTTGTAGACCCGTTCCGCCATTTTTGCAACCTCCGCAGGTTGGAGGTCTTCCGACTGCTTCCTCATCAGATCCGCGTAGCCGAGGATGCCATTGAGCGGAGTGCGAAGCTCGTGAGGCATCATCGCACTCATGGTGACTCGCAAATCTTCGAGTTTTTTGCCGGCCTGCTGGGTCACTCTCCGGTGTTTCTGGAGACGCGTGTTCACGACCGAGACCAATTCTGCGGGCGTGAATGGCTTCGGAAGATAGTCATCGGCTCCAAGTTCCATTCCCTGCCTCATCCCTTGACGGTCGGCAAGTCCGGTGACAAGAATGAATGGTGTCGTGGCCGTGATCGGGTCGTTCCGTATCGCCGCGAGCGTCTCGTATCCATCCATCGTTACCAAATGAATATCACAGATGATCAAGTCGGGCAGATGCTCCAGAGCCAGTTCGATCCCCTGCACCCCGTCCTCTGCACCTACAACCTCAAATCCATTCTGACGAAGAACAGTCATCATGAACGCAAGTTGAGCGTGCTCGTCTTCGATGAGAAGGACTTTGGTCATAGGGCGGAATCGCGGCGGTCAGGCGTCGGATGAGGTGTGAGGGCTACCGCCGGCTCACTTTGACGGGTAGAGCATCAAATCGTTCGGTTTTTTCCCAGAACGCTTTGTCCTTCTTGAAGTATTCTACGTAGATCGCTTTAATGACAACGTAGATCCACAACTGACAATAGGAAAAATACATCAGCACGACCAGCCAAATCTTCCGGAGGTTATCTTCATCGTCGAATGAGATTGCGAGCGTGATTTCAAAAATGAAGAGGACGAACGCCATGATCCAAACGAATGTGTAGGGACCGGGCAGAGCGATACTGACAAGACTGAGAGCACTCACGACGAAGAGAAAATCCGAGATCAGGATCGCAGCGAAGAAGACGTAATACAACGAAAGCGTGTAGAGCAGGTCAAACGCGAGACGCCGGTTCTTGAAGTTTGGAATATGTTTGAAAAATTTTAGAACGACATAGTTGTTTCCACGGACCCACCGGAGTCTTTGCTTAATCCATGCACCCCACTCTTGCGGTTCCTGCTCGTAGGTGATGGCGTAAGGGACGAATTTGATACGGTACCCCGCCTCGTAGATTCGAATACTGAGCTCCGAATCCTCCGTCAGTGCTTCTTCGTCCCATCCCTCCAACGCCATGATGAGTGAAGTCCAAAGGACAAAGTTCGTTCCGGGAAGTGTCGCAATGCCGTGCATCTGCCATCGACCGGCCTGGAGCATCGATTGAAAGCTCAGGGTTTCTACGTTGATGAACTTCGTCAGGAGGTTGTAGTCCTTGTTCACTGTCCGGAATTTTCCAATCACGGCGCCCAGGTCCTTGTGTGCAACCAATTGAGCCACGAGATACCGGAGTGCATTCCGGTCGGGGGTGTTGTCGGCATCGTAGACCGCAACGATCTCCGTTCTAACTTTCGTTATTCCGAGGTTGAGCGCGCGGGACTTCCCCCTTCCGCCCTGCCCCTTTGGAACATCGAGGAGGACAACCCGCTTATCCCGTCGTGAATATCGTTGTATGATCTTTTTCGTTGAGTCCGTCGACCCGTCATTGACAACGATAATCTTGAGTTTATTTTTCGGATAGTCGAGTCTGAGCATCGACTCGATCGTTCGTCCAATCACTTTCTCCTCGTTATGAGCGGGAATCAAGATTGAACACGAGGGATAGTTTATTTTCCCGGCGTCGACCTCCTCTTTCTCCTTCATCGACCGTACATAGTTGATGAAACCGAAGACGGTCAGCACGAACTGGTATGCGATCATAAACCAGATCAGTAAGACAGCAATGACGAAGAGGAAACTGAGGTCGACTTCAAACGTCGTCATTTCTGAAACTCCTTGACTGGCGCGTATTTCCGTTTGACGAGTTTCAAGCTCAGGTACATCAGGAACAGCGAGGCGACGGCAACGGATCCGAATATCGCAATAACCATCGTCGACCAGAGACTGGTCACATTAATCCCGTAGGAAAAATCTCCTCCTACGTTGACCTCGACGGAGTGCTTTCCGGAGGGAAGCATGAGGCTGTAACAGTCATTTCCTTTGAGCGTCTTCAACGGGCGCGACTCGCCGTCGATTGTCAGGGATGAAGGCTCCTTGTTCAAAGAAACGATTGAGCGAGTGTCCGATTCGTAGATGAACGAGGCCGACCGCATTCCGTACGATACGAGGAGAAGCTTTCCTGTTATGGACATGATCCTTGTTTGCAGTTCATGGGTGGAAAATGTTGCCGCAGTTCCGGCCGCCAGATGAATTGTGTGACGGCCTGCAGGAATGAGAAACACGTTGTCGCGAAACGGTGAAAGCACACTTCCATCCAGATTGATCTCGGAGATCTCCCCGGGAAGTTTAAGGCTGAAGGATGTCGGGCTTTCTACTTCATATCCCTGGTCGATTGGATGATAGACAACCCCGGTTGCAAGAGCATACGGGAAGAACATCATGTCCTGCGGGTTCACCGTCTCCTCGCAATAGATGGTAAACCGTGTCGCACCGAAGGACGCAGCGCGAACCAACTGGAAGCTTTCGGTCCCGGTTTGGATCAGCGTCGGAAACGGCGTGATCACGTCCTTCTTTCGGAAGCTGAGAATGTTGAGGTCAAGAAGAAGTTTGCTGCTGTCGGCTAAGAGCCGTTGATACATCTTTCCGATGGTGAAGTATCGGGATGGGTCGGTCGACCAGAGCTTCTCGGGGTCTTCGACCTGGAGCGCAAACCTGTATTTCTTTTGGAGCTTGAGTACCTCACCCATATCCGAGCCAAAATATTCGCGCAACTCCGGGGAGCCGTAGGTATCCATCGCCGTCACAATCGTCTGAAAGCCGGGTCGTGCCGCGCTGACCTCCTGAATCATGTTCAGGAGAACTTCATACACGTCGGTCAGTTTCTCCACACGGTAGTCAATGATGTTCTGCCTGACGGCAGGATTGTCGCGCCAATAGAATGGAGAGGTCGGCTCAAAGACTTTCACCAGATCGATACCGTATCGTCGCTTTATATCTTGCTGGGCGGAACTATGCATCGGCGTGAAGAGCTTTGGATCCTCGAATCCGCGTCCGCCTTCAAAATAAAGTTCTGCCAGATTCACCCCATCGAAGTCGAACGATTCGAGAAGTCTCCTGTATTCATTGGCGACCGCTGCGACGCACTTGGGATCTGTCAGGGCAACAGCGTACCGCCAGTACTGCGGTGCATCCTCACCCTTATAGGTCTTTTCACGCCATTCCGGATGTTGACCCCAGAACTTCTGGCTCACCTGCGGCGGCTCAAGCCATGCATAAACAAGAATTACGTTCGCATGGGCGACCGAGACCAATCGCTTATAGTCATACTCGTAGCTTGGATACTGATGCCACCCCGCAACATGGATGATGCGTATGCCCTGATTTACCCACCGTTTCACCAGCCCTTCCACGCTAAACGTCTGCCTCAAACCGGGTTCGAAGAACACCTCAAGATTGTCCCGCCGTACGATCGGACGCAGATTGAAATACCGGCGTATGTACTCCAGCAGATACGGATAATGACTGTAGCCCTCCTGTGTCCACGGGTCGAACCGCGCACCAAAAAAAAGAACCCTTCCTTTCCCAAACCGTTTGCCGATTGCCAGCGGGGCATCGGTCACCTCATCGGAACAAAATATTTCTTCGACATCCTCTGCGTCGAATTTGTGGACCAACTCACCGTACCGCCATGAAATAGGTTCCTCCGGAAAAAGATGGTCTCGCAGCTTCAGTATTCTCGTTGTCCTCGTGCCAAACTTTATGCCGAACTCCCCGGCGATGTCGTTTTTGCCGTCCGTAATAACATTCCCGCCCTCACGGACAAATTTTGTTATCGTATCATAATCTTCATCGTCGAGAGAATCGACACTACCGTACGGAACGATCAAGAGGTTATACTGTGAGGGATTTATTTTCTGGTCGGCAAAGATCGTATCTACGGGAAGATTCACGCTTCGCAAGGCCGAAACGAACGACGCCTGGTCGTTGTACGCAGCCCCCTTTGCGTTGTAATCCCAGAGAACAGCAGCCCGGGTTTCCTGCCAAACCTCTTCGGTGGCAAATACTGCGTCAAGCGTTCGCCTTGCCTTGTTGAGAAGTCCCTGCACGAGCGTGACCTCCCGCTCGTGGAATTCTGTCGGCTCAGCCCGATAGAACTCTCCCGGTTTCAGTGAAATGTGTTTGGTGATAAGTCCTTTCAGGCGAGTCTCCGAGATTGATCGCGTGATCAGCTCTCCATTCGTATCAAAATAGGCCTCGAGCAAGTACTGGTCATCAAGAGTAATGGCGAAGTCCTGACTCCCGGTCAGTATGACCCGGTCCTTCGTCTTCACCCAATTCGTCTGTTCCGTCGGGTCGACATACGTATAGCCGAGTTTCTGAATACCCGACACGATGTCATCGAGAAGGTCGAGGTCCAAAAACGAATGGAAAAAGCACGATGCAAACCCGTCGCGAACGACCAGATTTGCCTTCGCTCCCCGGAGGATGTTCTGGACAGCCCGCCTGCCAACGTTCTTGTCGGCGTCGAGGGGAACGTACCCGAGGTTCTCGGGATAAATTTTCTGCCCGAACAAATCCCTCTTAATGAAATACGGGAACATCTGGCTGTATTCGTAGTTCTCGATTGAAAGCCGTTGCTCCATTGCGGTGCTGAAATACTTCGAGATTGTCCGGTACAGTTGGAACGAAGCAGTATAGTGAGGAGTCTCCCAGATGACCGGAAACACTCCGTTTTTCATGCACTCCTGAATTCCAAGCTCAATTTTCCTTGAAATTCCTTCCGGGGTTTCGTCTCTGATTGGCTTGTTTGTGCTTTCATCCCAGAATTCGAAGTCCGTGGTACTGACCCCTTTGTACTGATGCGTGATCCCGTGCATCACGATCGTCCCCCCGTTCTTCACCATGTATTTCAACGCATCGACCATTTCAGGTTTATCCGAGAGGCTGACGCGGATACCCTGGTAGGCGTCGACATAAAACGGAACAACGCTCACGAGGAACGGAATACCACGGCTCGAGAGACGGTCTGCAATGTCTCGAAGCCTGTTGGGACTGTCGAGCGGCGTGACATCTTCAATGCGGATCAGTGCCGAGTGAGATTCTTCATGGTCCTCGTGAAGGATGTCGTGGAGCATGTCGGAAAAGAGGAGGTAACGGTCCGTTTCGGTCGCAGACGCGAACGGCGAATCAGCGAAATAGAGGAAATTATTTGACTGGACGAGATAGGGAGTTTCCTTGCCCGTTCGAGAAGAGACTGCCGTTGCGAGGATCCGCGTGCGTTTTTTGTCAAGGATGGTAACGATGTTTGCGTTCGGCTCTCCTTTCGTCAGCACTTTTCCTGCCGACCGCACGCCATCGAAGACGGTCAACGAGTCAAGCTGACGGACGGCAAACCCGAACTTTCGCCTTGCGAGAGGATTCCTGCTGAATTCGATGAACCCCGTGTTGAGCCACACGATCTGTTTGGTGGACTCGAGTACATCGTTCGTGAACTTTTCGGGAACCACGTTCTGCGGATTGAACCCAATGTAAAACACGTAGTCAAAATTCTTCATCTGTCCAGGGACGTACTCGTTCACTCCGAGAATGACACTCTGGGTATTAAAGTGCCCCATCAGCGTGGCGAGCTGCCGGCCATCTCCCATTGCGAGATTTGTCAGCTCGGAGGTTCCTTCGACGACAATCAGAACTTTTTTTGTGGACTCCGGCTCGCTTCGCGCTACGTTCGAAATGGCCGTCAAGAGGAACAAGAGGGGGACGATCGCAAGTTTTTTCACTTTTCGCGACGGGGAAAATTCCTTCACTTTCTTTCTGGCTACGCCGAAATAGTTCTTCAACACCTGCACTGTCCGCTCCGCTGCGCGGCCGTCGCCGTAGGGGTTGACCGCCGATGCCATTTTCTTGTAGTACGCCGGTTGGTCGAGCAGCCTGGTCGCCTCCTTCAGAATGTTCTTCTTCTCGAGACCTACAAGCTTGACCGTTCCAAACGCAACCGCCTCCGGGCGTTCAGTGACCTTTCTCAGCACCAAAACGGGTTTACCGAGTGAGGGGCCCTCCTCCTGGATCCCACCCGAGTCGGTAATGATCAGATGCGAGCGGGCCATAAGGTTTACAAAATCAAGATAGTCGAGGGGTTCGAGAAGGTGAACGTTCGTCATAGCTCCCAGGATCGGAAACACCGTATCACGGACAACCGGGTTGAGATGGACGGGAAACACAAAAAGATGATCGGCGTAGGTCGAGGCAAGCTTTTGAACGGCCTCGCAAGCAAGTTTCATCGGCGTTCCCCAGTTCTCGCGGCGGTGCATCGTCAGCAGGACAATTTTCCTGCCGAGTGCGACAAGCGAGTTTAAACCCTTCGCGTGAAACGAATAGGAGCGTCGCACCGAGGTCTTTAAGGCGTCGATAACGGAGTTCCCGGTCACGAAGATTTTCGAACGGTCAACATGTTCCCGGAGCAGCGCCCGTCGTGCGGTATCTGTTGGGGCGAAATGGAGGTCTGCGATAACACTGGTGAGGCGCCTGTTGATTTCCTCGGGGAAGGGATTAGCTTTGTCATTCGTACGTAACCCCGCTTCTACGTGCCCGACAGGGATACCGCGGTAGAATGCAGCAAGGCTGCCGACAAACGTCGTCGTCGTGTCTCCCTGCACCAGAACCATGTCCGGGCGCTCCTTTTGCAGGACTCCATCCAGCGCAACGATTGTTCGCTGCGTGAGTGCTGCCAGCGTTTGTCTCGGCTTCATGATGTTGAGATCGTGGCTGGGTCGAATGCGGAAAACATCGAGCACCTGATCGAGCATGTGCCTGTGTTGTGCCGTCGCTATCGTGACAACGCGGAACACACGAGGCTGAGATCTCAACGCGAGAATGATCGGAGCGAGTTTAATCGTATCCGGCCTGGTTCCGAAGATGACAGCGACGGTTTTCAGTGAGTCTCCACGTCCTCAAAAAGGTCAAGAGTAAACACTCGTTTCCAGTTAATAATAGAGGATTTTTCACAGGTGTGCAAGTAAGACAACGTCATGAGGAAACGCACGGATGCAACTTGACACACAGAGGATCGACCTGAAAACAAAAAAGTAGGAAAAAAACTTTGGAGGGAGTTCTACTCGGTGATGGTGTAAATAACGTGGTCGAGGCCGGACGTTGGATATGCTCTCGCGGGAGTGAAGTACTGAACGTTAATGCGTTGTTGTTGTTGAGTGGAGGGAAGATTGAGACTGAAGATTTCTTTCGATATTGTTGTGAGGGTTTGACTGGCCCTCACCCTGCCGTCGTCCGTCAAAAGATCAACGGTTTCACCGGTCCCGCGATGGACGCTGAGGCCTGCAGTAATTTTTTTCGTTCGGGGCGACGATGATTGGATCACGAGCGCCGAGTGAACTGCGACCGACGACCCCTCTCCGGTCTGCGGAGCACCTGCACTCACTGACGGTGCTTCGAGCGTTGCAGTCTGCGAAGTAATTATGCCGAACGTTACGACTTGTGATGTTCGAGCACGATTTTGACCCACCAAGCCGGCACTCGTAATGATGATCAAGAGAAGGAGAATCTCAGTATGGGAGAATCTGGTCTTCATCAGTCTGTAAGGGTGAGAGTTACTACTCGCTGATCCGTTGCGAGTTGATTTACTCCGGAGCCTGCGGAAAAAGTGTAGCTGATCGACTGGTCTCTGTCACTTCCGCGCCCGATTCCCGTAACGACATCGACCGGCATGACGGCACTTGATATATCAACGTCGCCCGCGCTGGCCGCTTTGCTGCTCGAGAGATTGATCTTGAGTCTTGTCCCGACGGGCATCTTCGAGTTAATCGATGCAACTATTTTCATGTTATCAAGATTCGTTGTGACGTTGTATTTCGTGTTTCCGTCACTCACGGACAAGTCATCGGAAGAGGTGGGGGCCTGAACGAGGAGAGGGTTGGGATTTCCCGTCACGCTGATTTGAGCGATCGGCTTCACTTCAACCGTAACGGACTGTGTTACCGAACTGCCCCCTTGTTGCGCATTTGTCGCGCTTGAGATTACAGTAAGTAACAGAACTATTGCGAGGAGAGTCTTCAAAGGTCGGATAGGTTGTATGAAGTAAGCCAAAGAAGGTCGCATTGTCAAGGGGATTTCGATTGCGAGAACTGTATATAAATGAAGGAGCATCATACCAACCTCTTATGCAATTACGGGGCCGGTCGAAGGAAGGGAGTGGGGGGAAGACAGCGAGAATGTAAGTAATCGATTCAGAATGACTTAACACGTGTGGGGAAAAAGATGAACCGACGCGTTCCATCGTTTTCCTGTAGATTCTACAAATTGCCCAATAACTAAAAGCGTGCGCGTTCTATTTTCCGACAGATCTCCACAGCTTGTTCGTGAGTCCTGATTACGCCAACCTGGACCAGATAATTCCCCTCTTTGCCGCTGAGATCCGCCCTTTCGATGGTAGCTTTGCGTCCAAGGATCTTCTCCACGCGGTCCACTTCCTTGAGAGCCTGTGATTCGGTTTGCCAGGCAGATACCTGGACAACGAATCCTGAGCGCTCGGCACTGAAAAACAAGAAGCAAAATCCGCCCCTGGGTTGCCTCTCCCGTGCTTGTGGAGTTGGTTGGATTTCGGGGGCTTTTTGCGGCTCGATCACTCCTCCCTCTTGCAAGAACTTGATCGCTCGTTTTCTTGGAAGGATTTTGAAAACCACCTCTTCTTTAGAGCCCGGTTTCACTTCAAGTTGAACGGAGTCGTGCTCGAAGTAATGGTATTGCGGCAAGTCTCCCCCTATAACCTTTAGCATCCATGTTCCCGGCCGAAGGTCCCCGAATTGAAATCGTCCCCGATTGTCGCTGACTCGACGGTTGAGCTCTGTCTCGTTTGAGATCTCCAGGAAGACGCCGGACTGTGTCCCTAATTCGACGGCCTCGGATCCGCCGGTTGTGTCATTGCGCACGGTCTCTTTCTCACCGAACAGGATGACCGAGCCCGCCACAACCGAACTTTGAGCGACGACGATATCAAGAGTCGATTCTTCTCCTCCGCGAATAAGGATTTCCATGGGCATCGGCTGTATCGTTACGCGTCCGAGGCCGATGCTTCCTCTGTCAACCTGCAGATACGCACTGCCGGGCCGGAGCGCGGGGAACAGGAACTCTCCATGCTCATCCGAAAGATTTGCAGATTCACCCACGTTGAGAAGAACATTAGGAATGCCGAGCCCGTTCCCATCGATTACTTTGCCCCGCAGCTGACCCACGGACGTGATGCGCTTGACTGGAATTCCGAGTGGAATCGCGTACTCGACCAGATAGGCATAATCCCGGGAAGATGTTGCCGACGTAAGTAAGTTTTCGCGCCCCCGCAGCGTTATTTTATGATTGAACGGAAATATGTGTTCGACAGATAAGTCTGCGAGTGCGTATGTTTGTGGTGTCGAAGCATTCAAACGATTCGCGTAGATGTTAAGCTGCAATTGCGTCGCCTGGCCGAGAAGGAGCCACGCAGCAAGGCTTGCCGAGATTCGCTCCTCCGCCTCGTCCGTAAAGATATTCCGGTCGACTGTGTATTCAAGCGACGAACTGTAGTTCTGGCTCGCCACAGGCTTATACCCGGTGAATAAAGACACGCGCCTAAACGGGTAGTCCTTCGAGAGAAGATTGTCCCGAGTCGTACCGAGTTCTGCATTTGCGAACAAACTTATGTCTGTGAAATTGTAACCCACTCGTGCCTGGAACGCGTTCTCTTCCCGCCGGTACTTCGGGTTCTCCAACAGGTCGTCTTGAGTGTCGAGCCGGTAATAGATGGAGATATTATCCAGATACGCGGCACCGAATTGATAGAACCTATCACGCGGAGCGTAGATCTGATTCGTATCACGCGCCAGGTTCCGCTCTTCATCGCGGTAATACGTCTCAAATCGTATCTTCGGAATCGGTTGCATCGTGACGCTGGCTGTCTTGAAGTTCAAGTCTCTGTAGTATCCGGCGTACTGCGGTCCAGCTTGAATGTATCG
>JBGOVN010000315.1:0-2618 GCA_041478155.1 Bacteroidota bacterium
ATCATCTGAAATCCCAACGGCCAGTCTTTGCCGTCGAACGGTTTGGGTTTTACGATTGCGCGCATAGGTACATGAATAATGGACGCCAAATAGTCGGATGATGGAAGTTAAATAAACGGGGAGGAGGACTTCTGAGTTTTGAGTTTTGAGTCTTGAATTGGGATTGGTCAGTCCACAGCATCTGCAATCTCCGCTACTTCTTCCCCCCTTTTTTCCACTCCGCATAATTCTTCCGTATGTCTCCCAACACTTCCTTGTCAATCTTGTCGTCCTGACGGATGCGGACGTCGTAGTTTTCCCATCCCATAAAGTCTTGAAGTGCCTTCTTTGTGCCTGCGTCGAACACGCCGCTGGCCGGCCCTGAATAAAAATCCATTTTCTTGTATTCCTTATCACCCAAAATTATCTGGAGTTCCCTGCAAATTCCGTTATCGATTCTGACGAGGTTGTTTGTGTCGGACCGAAAGAAATACAGTTTGTGAAGGCCGTACAGGCGTTCGAGTTCCTTCAGTGGGTGAGGATTGTCATAAATGCTGATGTCGATGTAATCATCTGTGGTACCGTCGTATCCTGCATTGCTTCGTTTTACAAGCAAGGCAGCAGATTCCTCTCCCCGTCGGTCGCCTCCTGCTTTTCCTCCCGCTACGATTGCCGCAACCAGCCGGTCAGCAAGAGAACCCGGTGTCGACTCGAACGTCTTCGCTAATGCTTCGACGGTTTCCTTTCCAACAAGAATGTTTCCCTGGGCGGCAAATCCCTTCCCCGTGATTATCACTCCCTTGCCACCGCGGTTCTCTCCCGTAATGCCTCCGGCCCAGTCGAAACATTCGGTTCCCGACCAGCTTGCAGAATTTCCTTTTGCGTCAATGATTCCAACCTGACGGGATTGACGCGAGGAATCGTTTGCGATTAGGATCCGCATGGCGTCTTCGGCCGTCGCTCCATTGCGCATGAGCGTCAGACCTCTCGGTCCGAAGCTTACGTTTGCAAACGACTGAGTGGCAACCGCGCCGACACCCGCTTCAGCCCATGGGACGACGGGCCGGACGTTGGGAAATTTTGACTGTACGGCAACACCAACATCCCCATTCTTTAGGTCAACGGCGACAATCGAAAACGTCGATACGAGGGGATCCCGAGGCAGGTTCTTGGTTCTGCCGAGAACAGCGAAAAGACAGAAGATCGCAGCGGCTGCTGCAAATCGGACGGCGTTCATGTGCCGCTCCTTTCGTTCGAGGGTGCTGTAGAGGAATTTCTGCGAAGACCCGGAGCTATTGTGGCCTCACCTGCTCCGCCGGTTGTCGGCCAAAAACGATATGAAAACATGAGGAGAAAATCCAGAGAGTCAGCCTTCACTGCAGCTTCTTCCGGAATCGAACCGCGAACGATCCATCCATCCCGTGCTTGTGAGGGAAGGTTTGAACGAAGCCCTCCGGGGAAACAAGGTCCTTATTGACGAAACTTTCGGCATGTTCAATTGTGAACTCGGTGTGAAGCGCGAGAAACCATTTCACAACTTCAGAGTTTTCTTCTGGCTCGGTCGTACACGTACTGTAGACCAGAACGCCCTCAGGCTTGACCAAACGGGCGGCATTCTCCAGGATACTCTTTTGAAGCTTCACCAACTCCACGAGGTCTTCGGGTTCCCTGGACCATTTCGCGTCGGGTTTTTTTGAAAGCGCGCCGAGTCCGGAACAGGGAGCGTCAACCAGGACCCGATCAGCCAAGGCAGTCTCGACGGTGGCTGCATCCGTCGGCAGGAAATGGGCGTTGGCGATACCAAGACGCTGGCACGATTGTTTGACCATGTTGAGACGGGTTTCGTACCGATCGACGGCGACTATCTCTCCGACGTTCTTCATCAGCTCGCCGATATAGGTGGTCTTGCCGCCGGGAGCCGAACAAAGGTCGATGACCCTGTCGCCGGGCTTGGGGTCGAGTAACATCACGGGCAGTCCGGCACTCTCATCTTGCACTGCGAAAAAACCCTGTCTGAACATCTCAGAGCTGCCGATCCCGGCCATATGTCTGACCCTGACAAAATTCTCAAGGAATTTCGAGCGCGAGTATTGCATCTGATGCTTGTCGAGCAACGAGAGGAAATAGTTAAAATCGATCTTAAGCCTGTTGACGCGGAGCGAGAGGTCGGGGATTTGATTATTCGCAGCCATGAATTGCCTGGCTTCGTCGTAACCGAAACGTTCAATCCATCGTTTCGTCATCCAATACGGATGAGATTCAATTACCGCAAGGTGGCGCACCCGGTCCTCGTTCGGGTCGGGATAACGAATATTCTCGAGGTTCCGGATGATGTTGCGGAGGACTGCATTGACAAGGTCTCCAACCTTTTGGCCGCGGAGCCGCTTGATGAATTCGACCGACTCGTTGACGGCCGCAGAATGCGGAACACGGTCGAGAAAGAGGATTTGATACAGAGCAACGCGTAAGGCGTTCCGAATATTTGTTTCTGCCTTTGTGAAATTACCATGAAAAAAACCCGTCAAAACCCAATCGAGCTTCATCTGCCACCGAATGACGCCGGTGACAATTTCGTTCAACAAACCTTTGTCAAGTTCATTCATCTCGTCCGAGCGCAATTCGGCGTCCATGAGCTTGTC
>JBGOVN010000291.1:0-2886 GCA_041478155.1 Bacteroidota bacterium
GACTGCTTGATGAAGCGAACTAGGGAATGGTTTATGAGGGGGAATAGATGACCCGAAAGTTGAAATATGGCTGGACCTGCACACCTTTCCACGGGGGAGGTGAAGTTTGAGCGGCATGCAACAGATTCTGGTCGTCGATGACGAAGACGATTTGCGCAATGTCATGACGGTCATTCTCAAGGATGTCGGATACGAGGTCATTCCTTTGGAGAGTGGCGAGCAGGCGTTGGAATATCTCAAGGCCGCAGTTCCCGACCTCATCGTATGTGACATCAGCATGCGCAACCTGTCCGGATACGACGTGCTGAAGGTTGTCCGGGAAAACCCCTCGACATCGCAAATTCCGTTTATCTTCGTTTCTGGTGTCAGCGACCGTGCGGGAATACGACGGGGGATGGAGTTGGGAGCTGACGATTACATTCTCAAACCTTTCGCGAGCCAGGAATTGGTTGCAGCAGTCAGTACGAGGTTGAAGAAGTACGGCGACAGCGCACGCTCGTCGGAGCGGAAACTCGAACAATTGAGAGAGAACATTACCTTGGCTCTTCCTCACGAGTTCAGGACGCCGCTGACGAGCATTCTGGGGTATTCAAAGTTGCTGAGCGACGACCAGGCTCAGTTCACGGCGGACGAAATAAATAAGATGGGTGCTGCTATTCATAGCGGCGGCGAACGGCTGTTACGGCTTCTCGAAAAGTATCTTACGTATGCTCAGATCGAAGTCATCGCAGCCGATGAGACGAGGGTCCGCTCACTACGATTGAACCGGACTTCCGACGTCGAGAAAGCGATACAAACGATAGCGCACATCAAAAGCGGAGAATTCGCCCGAACAAATGACATAACGCTGAAGCTCGAAAATGCGACACTCGCGATCTCGCCGGATAGCTTCGTTACCATCGTGCAGGAATTGCTGGATAACGCATTGAAATTCTCAGCGAAAGGGACCGCGGTGCTGGTCGAGTGCACCTGCATGCCCGAGACAGTTACCATCAGCTTTCACGACCACGGAAGAGGAATGACGACCGAACAAATTGCCAACATCGGCGCGTATATGCAGTTCAAACGAAAATTCTACGAACAGCAGGGGTACGGTCTCGGCCTCATCATCGCGAAGCGGATGGCGGACCTTTACGGCGGCGGGTTTCAAATCACCAGCACAGAAGGGGTAGGTACGAGCGTGCAGGTTATCCTTCCACGCGTTCAATCATAGTTTCTTTTTTCTTTCCTGAGACCTGCTGAAATCCTCCACAGGGCCCTCATCCACTTCCCGCGTTCGCATCATCTCTCGTATCGAGGTAAAGAACTTTTTCCTCCGCCTTGTAGCCAAAAAGCTCCCCGTACCGTCCCCATGCAACGACAGTCTTGAACATCCTTGAAGGGTTTTCGTTTGGGAACAAGATCGCAAACTGCTCCAACACGATGTCTTCTGCGATCGTGAGATCCTCCCTCGATTTGAGCATGGAGGAAACAATATCGAAAAGGCGTAAGGTCAGCATCTGTTGTCGGAAAAGCGTCTTGCGAGCGTTCACGTCTCCGGCGAGGAATCTGCGTCCGGTTTCTGTGAAAACGACGTCCTGCCGTGGGGTGTCGACAAAGTCGAGCATCTCGGCCGCTTTGACAACGGCGAGCGTCGAACCGAAATCTTTGCCGATTTTTCCGGCAAGCTCGAAGACATCCATCGTTCCCTTATTTTCTTCCAGTGTCTCAAGGAGACCGATGATCTTATTGGGCGAAACGAGCGGGAGAGCCTCGATCCTTCTCGAAGGTGTGACCAGAGCCGAGGGTTCGTCGGGGATGATCGACGTCGTCACTATGTCGTGGATACGGTCGATGAGAGCGAGAAAGACCGACGAACGGGGGTTGCGAGGATAGGGGAGGTCGTTCGGAATGATTATTCGGACCATACCGGGGTTAGCTCCGAGAACGATGATACGTGTCGCAAGAAGGATCGCTTCCCGGATGTCGTGCGTGACGAACAGGACGCTCTTGACATCGACCTTGTGGTCCTGGAACAGATCCAAGACTTCAGCGCGGAGGTTCTCGGCCGTCAAGACATCGAGGGCACTGAAAGGTTCATCCATACAGAGCAGTTCGGGCTGTACGATCAGTGCCCTTGCAATTCCTACGCGTTGTTTCATCCCCCCTGAGAGTTCTCGCGGATACGCCTCTTCAAATCCCTCCAATCCGACCTTGTCGACAGAACGCTTCACACGCTCGCGAACCTCGCCGTCGGCGAGATTCATCCACTCGAGGCCCATCGCGATATTCTGATTGACCGTCAGCCAAGGATAGAGCGCGAAATTTTGAAATACCATCGATGCCCGGGGATGAATTCCTTTGAGCGGTTTGCCGTAGGCAAGAACCTTGCCGGCGCTCGGCTCGATGAGGCCCGTAAGAATACGCATCAAGGTGGATTTACCGCAGCCAGAAGGGCCCAGGAGCGCTACGATCTCGCCCGGCATGATTTGGAACGAAATGTTTTCCAGGACGGAGATCTCCGTACCGTTTGGCAAATCGTACCTTTTGGTGACGTTCTGCAGTTCGCCGATGGGTATGTCGCTCGTGTTCATTTGTTCAGGCTAAACCGTTCTTCGGCTTTTCGGTACAGCTTTCTCCAGACCAACCTGTTGAAGAGAACGACGGTTGCCGCCATCATCGTAACGCTCGCGGCGAGGACGCCGAAATTTCCCTGGTCTGTCGCATTGGTAATCGTTGATCCGAGTCCGGCGGCAATAAGGTGGCGATGGCCAAAGTGGACGTATTCGGCGACGATGCTGGCGTTCCACGCACCCCCCGTTGCGGTGACCCAGCCAGTGACCAAGCTCGGAAATATTGCAGGAAGTATCAATCGTTTCCATCTATTCCATCCCGCAACGCGAAAGA
>JBGOVN010000282.1:0-2999 GCA_041478155.1 Bacteroidota bacterium
AACAGAAGCGGTTTCGAGATGACTTGTTTTATCGACTGAACGTTGTGGAGATCCAGCTCCCCTCTCTTTCAGAACGACGGGAAGACGTCCCCCTCCTCGCGAACCACTTTCTTGAGATTTATCGCAAACAAATGGGGAAGAAGATCCATGGATTTAGCAACGAAACGATGAGCGCCCTGCTCCGTTATCAGTGGAAGGGGGAGGTTCGTGAACTCGAAAACGCCGTTGAACGGGCAGTCATCTTCTGCGACGGAAACCTGATTACCGTGGAACATCTGCCGGAATACATGAATTCCGATGTGCCTGAAGCTGGGGAACCCGTCCAATTCAACAACGCCTTACTCAGGGAAGCATTGAAAAACTTTGAACGTCAATTCATTCTTCAGACGCTTACACGACATAAACAGAACAAGGAGGAGGCCGCTCAGGCGCTCGGCGTGAGCCTCTCATCCCTCTATCGAAAAATAGAGGAACTACAGATTCCACTCTGAGAAATCATTTCCGCTCCAAATCCTTGGCGACACCTCCGGAGCATGGCTGATCCATCCTCTACCGATCTCTTCCAAGAATTGAGAAATCCCCCCTTCTCATCTTCGCATTATTAACAATTCCACCCTCCGACCACCATTTTTCCACGGAATAAGAGACGTTCCAGATGGCATGCGCTTTGTCCTCCAAGAAAGGGGAAAAACCGAAAGGAGAGAAGTATGTCAATCGAAACAATGCCTAGGAACGGATCGGACACGACGAGTATGCAGGAATCGAAGACGTTGAGGGAGGCGGTTCGAGACTTCGAGCAGTCATACATCCTGGAGTCTCTCAAGCTGAACGGATTTGACAAGCGTAAATCAGCAAGGGCGCTTGGCATCAGCCTCTCTTCCTTCTACAGAAAAATCGTCGAGCACGAGATCCATCAGGAAGAAACTTCTGAAGCATCCGCGATGAACAATTGAGCGGCGGACGAGCGTACGCCTCTGGCACAGTGTTCGAAAGGAAATCCACGTATGAACGGCGAAGGGCGCTCAGAATCAGCACAGGCCTTGCATCCGATTCTCAAGGATAAGAGAATACTTCTTTTCAGCCCCGATGCTGACCTGGCGCGCTGTCTGGGACTCACCCTCCAGAATGCCAACCGCGTCGAAGTTGAATTCAATCTGGAAAAATTGGAACAGCGCATAAGGGAAGAGGTCCCCGATCTCATCCTGGTCGACCTGTTCGTTTTTTCAGAAGACATTCAAAAACAATTAGCGGTAATCCGACGAACTGCGGTCGCAGTTCCTCTCATCATCCTCAGAGCGTATTTGTCCGTCTCTCCCGAAGTGAACGAGCTCATCGATTCTATTGCCGATGTCGTGTTCTACAAACCAGTCGACGTTGTGCAGCTCGCAGAGACAATTCAAGGTTTACTTTCACACGAACATCATTGACATCGACAATGACAATGAGAATGTCAATCGAACGATTCCGGGATTTACATCGTTTAAAAACGAGATGAACTGGCTGCCGTTCTATATGTCGAAGGTGGTGACGCCGGACGAAGCGGTCTCGGTCGTCAAATCTGACGACCGCATATTCATCAGCGGTAACGCTGCGTCTCCCACGTTCTTGACGGAAGCACTTGCCAAACGGAAAGACGAGTTGACGGGGGTGGAGGTCAACCACGTACTTCTTTTAGGCGACGACCCGTTGGCAAAGCCCGGATTGGAACAGCACTTCCGCCACAATTCGCTTTTTGTAGGGCCGGCTGATCGACAAGCAATCGCCGAAGGGCGCTCCGACTATGTGCCAATCCATCTGTCGGAAATTCCAAGGCTCTTCACTGAGAGGATCATACCCCTCGACGTGGCATTCGTCCATCTCTCGCCTCCGGACGAACATGGGTTCATGAGCTTCGGCGTCGAGTGTGCTGCTTCAAAGGCGGCCGCCGAAAGTGCAAAAATTGTTGTAGCGCAGGTGAACGATAAAATGCCGCGGTCGCTGGGCGACGTCTTCATTCATATCTCCCGCGTCCACAAGATTGCTGAATGCACGCAGCCTCTCCAAACGCTTCCTCGTACGAGTTCGACCGACGTTGAGCAGGCAATCGCCGGCCACATCGCGGAGCTCGTTGAGGATGAGTCGACCCTGCAGCTCGGCATAGGGGGAATTCCGGACGCAGTCTTATCCCGGCTCGACGGTAAACGACACCTCGGTATCCACACGGAAATGGTCTCGGACGGCATTGTGAATGCAATCGAACAGGGAATCGTCACAAATTTTAAGAAGACTCTGCATCCAGGAAAAGTCATAGCAACATTCGTTCTCGGTTCGGCACGCCTCTACGAATACATCCATAATAATCCTCTGTTTGAATTGCATCCGTGCGATTACACCAATAACCCGTTTATCATCGCGCAAAACGAGAAGATGGTCGCGGTGAATTCGGCGATCGAGATTGACCTTACCGGTCAGGTGTGCGCGGATTCCATTGGCCCGAGGATCTACAGCGGCTTCGGAGGACAGGTCGATTTTATCCGCGGTGCGGCACATTCAAAGAACGGCAAACCGATCATTGCTCTTCCTTCTACTGCCAAGAAGGGCTCGGTCTCACGAATTGTCGCGGAACTCCAACACGGCGCCGGCGTCGTCACTACCCGCGCCGATGTTCATTATGTTGTTACCGAATACGGAATCGCCGCACTCTATGGCAAGAATCTTGGCCAACGTGCGGAAGCACTCATGGCGATTGCCCATCCGAGCTTTCAGTCAGAACTGGAGAATCGCGTGAGAAAGTGCTCGCATCAAACCTTACACGCCTCGGCTTCAAACTAAAGGTCTTCGAAGAAGGAGAAAACTTCGATGGATACCATGAATTCATACTGGGAAACACTGCAGGAGAAGATCTGCCGAAAGTGCATCGACGGAAACCACAAAGGGGATTGTCTGTTACCCGTGGGTGAAACCTGCGCTCTGAAATCACTGTTACCGGAAATCGTTTTCACCGTCGCTAACGTCAAGAG
>JBGOVN010000067.1:0-6181 GCA_041478155.1 Bacteroidota bacterium
AACAAGAGAAGCCAGGAACGCCGAGAGGTAGAGGAAGAAATGAGCGATGAGTTGAACCTTATATCCCTGACGGCGGACCGCCTCGAGACGGGCGAAAAGCTCGTGGAGTATGACAGGGGTATCGTTCATGAAGTTCGCAACAGGTGTGTCAATGCGTCAACGCCCAAACGACAATGTTCGTTCCAAACCGCAGTGCTTCTTGCCGGACCAGTTCGGGGTCGCCATGAATTTCGGGGTCGGTCCATCCGTCGCTCGGATTAGACTCATAGGTATAATAGACGACGAGTCTCCCGTTCTGAAAGATCCCGAATCCTTGTGGCGGCTTGCCGTCGTGCTCGTGGGTCTTCGGCGCGCCGTGCGGGAAATCAAAATGACAGTGATACAATCCATAGCTGAAAGGAAGTTCGACAAAGTCCCGGTCGGGAAATACTTTCTTCATCTCCCGTCGAAACGGTGCATTCATCCCATAGTCGTCGTCGGCATACAGGAATCCTCCGTTGGTGAGATACGTCCTGAGCCGTTGAACTTCATAATTTGAGAGGTTGATGTTTCCGTGTCCTGTTATGAAGAGGAAGGGATACGTAAAGAGTTTTTCGCTGGAGAGGTCGACAAATTCGTATCGCGGGTCAGCATCGACGTCGGTATTCTGCTGAACAAACTTCAGCAAATTCACTTCTGCCGACGGATCGTTGTACCAATCCCCTCCGCCACTGTACTTGAGACGGGCTATGCGAAATTGGCTCTCAATCCGATGTTGGGCTGGTGCAAACGGGGACAACAAGAGGAGCAAGAGGAGTAATGTTGATAGTATCCTCATGCCTTCAATGTAGAGAAAGGGTGAAAGAGAAACAACGGGCATGGATCGGAAACTCCGACCTCATTGAACGAGGCCGGAGTCGGAGCCATGGTTTTTTCGAGAACTCCGATTTCTTTCGCGGCTAGATCTCAGCGAGAAATCGGAGTTCGGCCACCCTCCATCAATCCATTATTTTTCTCAAGAACGCCGGTTTCTCCGTGTCGGTCTTGTCGATTTTTTCCTTCGGTTGAACCGCTTGTGCAGCGGGATTCATCGGGATGTCAATGCCGCGACGACGGAACGTCGGTTCGTCATATTTCTGCAAGTCGATCGGACCGGACGGTATGCGTTCGATCAAATTTGCCGCCGGTTTCGGTTTCGGTAGCGCTGTCATCGCTCTCCTGTTAAACCCTGTCGCAATGACGGTTACCATCAAGTCCTCGGTCAGGTTTTCATCGATCACTGTCCCGAGAATAATGTTCGCTTCGTCGCCCGCTGCATCCTGGATGATTTTTGTCGCTTCATCGATCTCGACCAGACTCAGACTCTTCCCGCCAGTGATGTTGATCAGAATTCCCTGCGCGCCGGCGATTGAGACCCCGTCAAGGAGCGGGCTTGAGATAGCCGCGTGAGCCGCTTCCACAGCGCGGTTCTCGCCTGTCGCAACGCCCGAACCCATCAGCGCGTCTCCCATTTCCTTCATGATTGTCCGGACATCAGCGAAGTCGACGTTGATATATCCGGGAATGGTGATCACTTCCGAAATCCCACGCGTTGCGTTGTGGAGAACCTTGTTGCAGAGTTCGAATGCTTCTGTTACAGGCGTTCTCCTGTCGATGATGTCCAGCAGTTTCTGATTTGGAATGACGATGAGGGTGTCGACATACTTTTTTAACTCTTCGATTCCGGCCTCGGCTTGCGCGAGACGTTTCTTCCCTTCGCTCGCAAACGGCTTTGTGACAATCCCGACAACAAGAGCGCCGACGCTCTTTGCGATGTTTGCTACCAAAGGCGCTCCACCCGTCCCGGTTCCGCCGCCCATCCCTGCGGTGATAAACACCATGTCGGTTCCGGCAAGCATTTGTGCAATCTCATCACGGTCTTCCTCGACCGCACGAAACCCAACGCTTGGATCCGATCCTGCACCGAGGCCGCGGGTGAGATTCTTTCCAATCTGGATTTTCTGGCTGGCCTTGCTTCGCTCGAGCGCCTGCAGATCTGTGTTAATCGAAACGAAGTCAACGCCGATCAATCCTTTATCGATCATGCTGTTGACAGCGTTTCCGCCTCCTCCTCCAACACCGACAACGTGGATTTTTGCTCCACGCCCTGATGGCATATCGAGTTCTATGGACACGGTAGGTCTCCTTGATTAGGTGAATTGGTTAATGGGATAATTGGTCTTCTTCATTTTGATGAGACTCAGAGTTCGTCAAACCACGCTTTCATTCGCTGAAAAATGCTTGTACCTCTTCCGTTTCTCATGACCGCATTCACCGCCGAACGGTCGCGATACTTCAACTCGTGCATAACGAGGCCGACGCCCGTCGCATAGATCGGGTTTTCAATCTCGCGAATGAGACCGGCGCCAAATCCCGTCGGTATCCCGATTTTCACCGGCATGCCAAGTACCTCCTTCGCCAGTTCGGAAGTTCCTTTGATCAACGATCCCCCCCCGGTCAACACCACACCCGCCGATAGGTGTTTTGAATACCCTGAACGTTTGATCTCGATCGATGCGAATTCCAATATCTCTTCCATCCTCGGTTGAATAACCTTGCACAGTAATTTCTTGTCGATCTCGATCGGCGGGCGTCCTCCGATGCCGGGGAGTAATATCGGCTGGTTGTCGATCACGGCTGGTTCGTATGCGAAGCCATGATCCTGCTTCAGCTTCTCGGCCTGGTCGGTCAGGACTCCGAATCCTTTCCGAATGTCGTCCGTTACTTTCCTGCCGGCGATCCCGATCACTGCGGTATGCCGGATCGTCCGTTCTTCGAATACTGCCAGGTCGGTCGTCCCGCCGCCGATATCCAGCAGGGCAATCCCGACTTCTTTCTCCTCGTCGTCGAGGACCGCATAGCTCGAAGCGAGCGGCTCGAGAACCATGTCGTTTACCTGCAATCCGGCACGCTGCACACACTTGTAAATGTTCTGCGCAGCCGTGACCAGCCCCGTAATGATGTGAACGACGGCCTCCATACGGACTCCGGACATCCCAACCGGGTCGTAGATACCGTCCTGCCCGTCAACGATAAACTGCTGCGGGATCACGTGAATGATTTTTCTGTCGAGAGGGAGCGCGACGCGCTTCGTATCTTCGATCAGTCTCTGGACATCTTCCTGCGTAATCTCATTTTCCGGCCGGCTGATGGCGACGACACCACGGCTTTGAAAACTTTGAATGTGATCGCCTGCAATACCGACAGTAACGGCGCTGATTTTTACCCCCGATTGCGCTTCTGCTTCCTGCACTGCGAGTTGTATGGAACGGACAGTTTTTTCAATGTTCGTCACGACGCCGCGGGTGAGCCCGTCCGACACGCTCTTGCCGATACCGAGAATTTTTAGCTTCCCGGGTCTGTTTTCATCCGGCGATGCGACAATGGCACATACCTTTGTGGTTCCAATGTCTAATCCGACAGCAATATCCTGATCCATACAATACCTATGACGTTAGTCGTTAAGAGTTTTTCATTGTTGTGGGCGCCGACTTCCAGCGGACAACGATCTGGTCCTCGTAGCGCAAGTCGACATACTGAAGGTTTTGAGTTCCACGGTCCCTGACGATGTTGTTCCAGAACGCCTCGAGACGGAGAAGTTTGTCCGCGACTGCTCCCCGTCCAAAGATTATCGGGACGCCACCTTCCGCCGTATACAGGATGAGATCTCCGCCGGTGCGAACCTGGAGCTCTGAAACCTGGTAGTATTGTTCCCGGTTCACGAGTTTCATCGTTCGGAGAACCTCCAGAGCCTCCAGAACATCTTCCTGCTCCACCGCCGACCCAAGTTTCAGCGGGACGGAGCCGGGGATCCCGCTGATAAGAGGCAGGTCAAACAGCGCTTTCGAAATGGAGTGAGGAAGGACGACTCCTTCGTCATCCAGGTACACCATTTCCGGTCCGTTGACCAGGGCAATCGGTTTGCGTTCGCCAACGGTTACTTTGATCGTCGAGGGTAAATCGCGCTCGACCGTTGCACTTTTTATATAGTGATGACTCTCAACATTTCTTTGGAGAGCGGTCAGATCCACCGCATACATCAGCGAGCCCCGCTGGATTTGTACGAGCTGAAGGATCTCGTTCGTCTCGACGATGCGATTTCCTTCCACGGTGATAGTCTTCACGCGTAAGCTTGATTTCCAGAGATTGGCGGAGATAATCAATCCGAGCAAAAGAAGTCCGAGCAGCATGACGGCGATTTTCTTGTCTCTCGATCCCTTCACATTCACACTCACAGGGCTTTTTCCTTCTCTTCTTGTGGAAAACCCACCGTTTTCACTTCTAACTCGAGCATGACTCCGGTGTTTTGGTAGACCGTCCGTTGAGCCAGCTCGATCAATCGAAGTATGTCTGCCGCTTTTGCTTCTCCCAGATTCACGATAAAATTTGCATGCTTTTCAGAAATCTGTGCACCGCCAATACGTTTTCCCTTCAACCCCGCTTGTTCAATGAGTTTCGCCGCGAACGAGTGCGGCGGGTTCTTGAACATGCTCCCGGAATTGGGGAGTTCGAGCGGTTGGGTCTCGTTTCGTTTTAGTATGTACTCGCGTCGTTTACGCAGCAACTCCTCCTTATCTCCCTTTGGAAGCGAGAATGTCGCACTCAAGACGACGTCCTCACCGAACCCCGACTTCCGGTACGAGAATTGTGCGTCGGTTTTCTTCACGGTCACAACCGTTCCGTTGCGGAGCACTTCGACTTCGATACAATGGTCCGCTGTTTCCCCGCCGTGGGCCCCCGCATTCATCACGACGGCACCGCCAATGGTCCCCGGAATTCCGGAGAGCATCTCGACACCGGCCAAACTATTCTGGATGCAGAAATCGACGAACTTGTTGAGCCGCGCGCCCGATTCCGCGACGACAATGTCCCCGTGCATGCGCACTGCCGAAACGCCGGATTCCAGGTTGATCGCAGCACCTCGAATGCCGTCATCGCTCACCAGTACATTGCTCCCGCGGCCGAGCATCATGTACGGAAAACTATTTTGCTGGAAGTACTTCACGATCGCCACGAGGTCTCCTTTATCCGCCGGCTCGATGTAATAGTCGGCCGGGCCTCCGACTCGCATCGAAGTATATTTCCCCAACGGTTCGTTGATGGCGATGTAACCATGGAACAATTGCTTTATGTCGTTGATTGAAACCATGACCTCCTGCAGCAATGAACAGTCGGCACGATAAGAACTCGTGAACGAGAAGGCGATAAGAAAAAACCTTCCTACGCCGACTTCTTAAACTGTTTAAGGAACTCCTCGCCGTATTTCCAAATATCTCCGGCGCCCATGGTGATGACGATATCGCCTGATTTTACAATCGACCGGAGATACTGTGGAATTTGCTTCTTGTCGGGAACGTAATGAACATCCTTATGGCCAAACTGCCTTGCGGCGTTTGCGATCAATTCGCCAGTCACTCCCTGTATGGGCTCTTCGCGGGCCGGATAAATATCCGTTAGCACAAGAACGTCCGACAGGAGGAATGATTTGCCGAAATCTTCGTAAAAGTCCCGCGTGCGCGAGTACAGATGGGGCTGGAAAACGCATACCACGCGGCGTCGCCATCCCGATTTTGCCCCGAGCAGTGTCGCGCGGCATTCAGTCGGATGGTGAGCGTAGTCGTCATAGAGCGTTACCCCGTTTACATCCCCCTTCTTCTCCCACCGTCGATACACCCCGGAAAAGCGTTCTATACCCGATTTGACCTTGTCGAACGGAACATTGAGCTCGAGCGCCACCGAAATCGCTGCAAGAGAATTCTGCACATTGTGTTTTCCGGGAACCTGCAGCGTGATTTGGCCGATATCTCTTCCTTCGCGGACGAGCGTATAGGTCGACGTATTTTCTTTGTGCCGGATGTCGACGGCCTGCACGTCAGCCTGGGGGTTGAACCCGTACGTTATGATTTTCTTCTTGCTCAACTGGGGCATGATGTCCAGCAATGCGGGCTCATCCAAACACAATACGACGAAACCGTAAAACGCCACCTTGTTGGCAAACTGGATGAAGGCTCCCTTGATATCCTCGAGGTCGCGATAACAATCGAGATGGTCTGTTTCAAGGGTTGTGAGCACGGCGATCGTCGGCGTGATCGAAAGGAACGACCGGTCGAACTCGTCCGCCTCAACGACGATAAACTCTCCATGACCCAGGCGTGCATTCGTG
>JBGOVN010000190.1:0-3911 GCA_041478155.1 Bacteroidota bacterium
AGGTACCCCATAAGCGCTTTCGATATTTCGGCGTGATAATGTTCCGTGTTGCCCTTCGCCAGCAGATCCTTCGCTGCCTTCAAACGTTTCGACGCCTCTTTCCCCGCCTTTTCAAACATCAACCGCGGCATATCCCCGTAGATTTTTTCCCGTCGTTTTCTGTAGATAAATGCACCGACGAACAGGATTGGGGGAACGACCATGCCTGCACCAAACCAGGGGGAGGAAAACGGAGACTCGGTGACGCGTTCTAATTTTCCCATGGAAAGTTTAAGAAAGCGAATGTCGTCTCCCAGGAGGCGGACATCCTCTTTAGAAGGAACGCCCGAACCGACGGCGAATTCTCTTCCGGGGGTGATCGTAAATTCAAACTTCGGCGACCGGGAGGTCAGGAACTGATTCTTCTCCAGATCATAGTACGAAAACGTCATAGGTTCAATTGTTCGAACACCTGCATTCCGCGGGATCATCAGGTATTCGGCACTTTTCTTTCCTTTGATGATTCCCCCGTCTCGGGTGATGTCTTCTGAGATCTTGGGCTCGTATGCTTCGATGTCGGCCGGTAGATTTGGTTTCGGCAGGGAGACGAGCTTGACATTCCCTATGCCGGTAACGGTAACACGGAGCGTGATAGGATCCCCCGCCCGAAGGTTGTTCTTATCGACCATCGCCGAGAAGCTATACTTACCGACAGCGCCCGCAAACCCGGCGGGAACGATTGCCGGTAATGGCTCAACAGCAACCGCAAGCGGGTTGGATTTGAAATCCACGTTCACCGTCTGCATCTGCTGAAAGAACGGGTCGTTGAAGAACGTGTCGAACGGGTCCTTACTTTTTCGCTGCGATTGAACTTGCACTGCGCAGCGGACTTCAATCGGAGCGATCTTCAGATTGCCGGCTTGAGTGGCAAAGAGTGCGGTTTTTTTTATGATCGCAGCCCGGTATTGTTTTCCGTTCACGACCTCGGTCGTGAGTTGCGGCGTGTGCGGCTGCTCGAAATCTTCACTCCAGAATCCTTCAAACGTGGGAGCTTTTGCAAGGTCGAAGCCGGAGATCGACACGCGCGTGTAAATCTTGTATGTGACCGTTAACTGCTCACCCACGCGTACTCGCTGTTTGTCGGACGTTGCTTTGATGAAGACGTTGTCGGCCATGCTTGCAGCATCCGGCGCCGCCGCTTGTTGCTGTGCCGGCTTCGGTTTGCCCTGGACAACTTCGATTTGTATCGGCTCCGTCTTGACAGCTTTTCCTCGATTGTCGATACTCGCAGGACCGATCGCAAACTTTCCCGTCGCCCGTGCATAGAGGACGTACGAATACACGATGGAGCCGGACATCTGTCCGTTGATGATTTGGAAACTTTGCGATGTATTCGGGCCGCTCACGACGAGCAGGGGGCTGAAATCAGGAGGGCGGAAGTTTGTCGAACCATTCACACTGCCGCCGGCTATCGTAAACGTTACCTGGAACTGCTCCCCCACACCGATTTTGTTCTGGTCGACAGAGGCGGTAAATGAACCGTCCTGTGCGAATGCGACATTCGCCCAACACATCACCAAGACGAGACTGAGCATCAGAAGAGATCTCGAATGCCGTCCACGGGCTAACCCAGTATGTTTTCTTGTTTCATCCACTGGTATTCAGACTTCAATAGTCTTTGCGCTAAGAGCCAATAGCTAACAGCTAATCGCCCCTTTTCACCAATCCTTCTCCACGCGAACTTTTGCTCCTTCGCGCTTGTGAAGCTTCTTCTGCACATCCTTTTCGTTGTTGCGTAGTGCTTCGAGTATCCGTTCGGCTTCTTGTTTCGGCATTTGATTCCTTCTCTGAATCTCCTGCTGACGCGTTTGATCCTGCTTCGTTTGCTGATTCTGCGGTTGTTGTTGCTGTTGCTGCTGATTCTGCTTTTGTTGGTCTTGTTTCTTCTCTTGTTGCTGCTTGTTCTTGTCGTCCTGGTTTTTATTCTGCTGCTTCTGTTGCTGTTGTTGTTTCAACTTTTGTCTTGCCATCGCGAGATTGTACCGCGCATCCTCGTCGTCAGGGTCAATCCGGAGAGCCTGCTTGTACGCCTGGATGCTTTCGGGGAATTTGTTCGAACGGTACAGTGAATTCCCGATGTTGTAGTATGAAGCGGCCTTACTTTCCGTTCCCGTTGCGACCGTTCCGGCGTTTTCAAACTGGCGCATCGCTTCGTCGAACCTCTGCTGCTTGTACTGTGTATCCCCCAGATTAAACTGAGCGGCATGTGATTTCTTGTTTTCTTCAATCGCCTTCCTGTAGGAAATTTCTGCATCGTCGTATCTCCCTTTCTCGTACACGCGATTTCCTTCCTTCACGAGAGAGTGGACGGTTTGCGCTGCGGCCGGGACAACACTTCCGTACACAGCGAGCGTGAGTACGCCGAGCGCAGGGATGAATCGCTTCAAACGCGCCATGAGTTTTCCTTTCCGTTCGGAGAGGGTAATCTCTATTAACATCAGAAGAATTGCGACCGCCAGCGGATATTGATAGCGGGATTCGTACCCCGTCACTTGCTTTGACGAGAATTCAGTCTTCTGGAGCGACGCGAGCTCTTTAAACACCTCGTCAATCTCATTACCGCCGCTTGTGGCCCTGCGATACGATCCGTCAGTCGATGCGGCAATTTGCTGAAGAATCGCCTCGTCCAGTTTCGTCACCACGATGTTTCCCGCCCGGTCTCTCTTGTAATCGGTGCGCACGCCAGCTTCATTGTAGATTGGAATCGGACCTCCTTCGAGACTTCCCATCCCGATCGTGAAAACCCTGACACCGGCTTTCTTGGCCTCTTCGAGCGCACCTGCAACGTCGCCTTCCGTATTCTCGCCGTCGCTGACGACGATGATCGCCTTCTGCGTGGGTAGATCCTTCGAGAACGATTTAAGGGCGACCTCGATAGCGCTTCCAATCATCGTTCCGGGGACCGGCACGGCATCGACGTCAACGGATGAAATAAAGAGGTCTGCAGCTGAATAATCGGCTGTCAGGGGAAATTGCACGAACGCATCGCCGGCAAAAACGATGAGGCCAACTCGATCGCCGCCAAGTCTCTTGAGCAAACTGGAGACGTCGCGTTTCGCTTTGTCCAGCCGGCTCGGCTTGATGTCTTCCGCTTTCATGCTGAGCGACACATCGAGGGCCACGAACAGGTCTATCCCTTCCCGCTTGATTTCTTCTAGCCTCGTTCCAACTTGCGGATTTGCCATCGCCAACACAAGACATGCTGTCGAAAGAAGCAATAAACTCTGCTTGACTCCCCGTTTGGCCATACTCATCTCGGGTGCGAGCTGTTTTGCAAGAGTCGGGCTGACGAATCGAGCAAGCAACTGCCTTCGCCACAGAGTAAGAAAGACAAATCCCAACGCCAGCGCCGGAACGCTGAGAAGGTACCACAGATATTCAGGATGATCGAAGCGGAGCATAAATGAGCAACTAGCGGTTAGCCATTAGCTGTTAGCTGATAGAGCTTATTTTGAGTTTTTGGATGAACGAATTTAACATTTTTCTGATCTCAACAAGCTCACTCTGGAGACTTTGATACCTACTGTCGCTCAAGTATTGCAAATCCCGGGCAAGAATGAGTTGATATTCAAATTCGCTCGCCGATCCCATCGCAACAACCAGAAATCTCTTAAGCTCTGAATCGCTATCTCTTCCACAACCTTCGGCGATGTTCGTTGGAATCGATGAGCTCGACCTGCGAATCTGACTTGTCATTCCATAGATCTCATCCTTGGGGAAATTCTTCGTGATCTTACAGATCTCGATAACAAGTCGATGGGCCCTCTCCCAGATTTTCAGCTTCCTGAAATCTTTCATGCCTCCCCAGTTTATTGATACATTTTGCTTCTCTTCCAGCTGTTAGCTAAAAGCTAATAGCTAAATGCTAAACG
>JBGOVN010000274.1:0-3054 GCA_041478155.1 Bacteroidota bacterium
GCAAACACGGATTGAAAAACTGCGCGAACGCGATTTCTATTGCGGGATAACTCTTTTTGGAACGCAGTTGCGGTTCGGTACCCCAAACGTCTCGCAAGGAAATAGAGCTCCTGTTCCGATTCAGGGAGCGCATGAGTTTGACTTCCGTGAAGAAGCTGAAGCCGATGCTCCACGAGCCGTAGGAACTCATACGCCGTGCGAAGATCCGCTGCCTCAACGGGACGGAGCAACGAAGCGCGTTCCAATTCCGTCAGCGCACGAAGGGTGTGCGGTTCTCGCAGCGATTCCCGCGAGCCGGCGTTCAACAATTGAAGTCCCTGTGCCACGAATTCAACATCCCGTATCCCTCCAACCCCCAGTTTGAGGTTCTCGTCCTTCTTGATATTCTTCTCGATGCTCCGTTTCATCGCTGCGATTTCATCGAGCGGACTCTGTCCCAGGCTCCTGGGATACACAAACGGCTTCAGGTCGTCCAACCACGCCTGACCGGTCTTCGCATTTCCCGCCACGATCCTTGCTTTCATGAGCATTTGCCGTTCCCATAGCTCGCCCCTCGTCTCGTAGTAGGTTAGGTATGATCTTCGGGAGAGTGCGAGCGGCCCGGCAGCGCCGTCGGGTCTTAACCGCATGTCGACGCGATAAAGATGTCCTTCAGCGGTATGCTCTGTTAGCTTCTTCACGACCGTCTCACACAAGCGCGAATAGAACTCATGCGTACTCCGAATTCGCTCCTTTACATTGCTCAACTCCCCCTCTTCTTCATAGACAAATAGAAGGTCGATGTCGGAGCTGAAATTGAGCTCGTGGCCACCGAGCTTTCCGAGGCCTATGACGGCGAGCGAAGGCTCAAACGACACACCCGAACGTTGAACCAACTCATCGCTGCAAACGCGAAGAACAGTCTCTAGAATTGCCTCCGCCAGGTCCGAGAGTTCAGCTGTGCTCGTAAGGACATCGCACTTGCGAAGAATCTCGCGCGCACCCGCACGGAGCATTTCGCGGCGGTGGAACCGTTTGAGGGCATCCAGTTTCTTGTCGACCCTCTCGAACGGAGCAACCGCCTGGAGAGCTTCTTCGAGAAAAACAGTCTTTGTTTTTGCACGGTCGAGGGGACCAGTCGTCAACCAATGGAGCAATTCGGGAGTTCGGACGAGGATATCCGCGAGATATTGTGACTGTGCAAAGAGTTCGAGAGTTATCTGCTGCAAGGCGCCGAATTGGTGGAACTCGCGGAGCATCGTCGAGGTGAATCCGGCATCGAGGAAACGCTGGTATTGCGTGAGTGCCCGATCGGGGTCGGGTGTTGCATCGAGATCCTTCCTGAGACGCGGAATGAATTCGCCCGGAGCGATACCCGCAGAGACGACCATCGGGTGGAGTTTTCCAAGCTGCTCTTCGAATTTTTTCGAACCAGTTCTCGCGGATGTCATCTTGAATCAAAGAAAATACTGAAAAACGGGATGAGATTAAAGGAGGAACGAAGGGTGGAAAAAGAGTTTCTCGTAGAGACGTTCCATCGGAACGTCTTTACATGAATATTCTCCGTGTGCAATACCCGATTCCCAGTACCCTCCAAGAAGTTCTAGGTTGTAGGTTACAGGCTCCGATTGTCTTCCCTCCGTCTTTTACCTAGAGTCTCCCAGATCCTATATCGATTCTCCTACTTCTTTCCTCCCATCTCCTACCTTCCTGCCTTCTTCCTCCTATCTTCCATCTCCTAATTCCCATTACCTACCTCCTATCTTCTTTCTCCTATCTCCTCTCCTTTCCTGTTTTCTTGCTTATCACTCCCTCAACTTCTATATTGCAAGCGCAATTTTTTCCCGCACTTCCCTTCATCCGGCTCATGGTGATATCATGGTAAAGCTCGTAGCGCTCTACAAAACTCCGGAAGACATTCAGAAATTTGAAGATCACTATTATAGTATCCACACTCCCCTCGTTAAGAAGTACCCGGGCCTCCGCAAGCTCGAGCTCGCAAAGGTTACCGGCGCTCCGATCGGAGAGCCCAAGCATTACCTGATGGCTGAAATGTACTTCGACGACCAGGACTCCATGCAGAGGGCGTTTGCAACCCCCGAAGGAAAAGCAACTGCCAGAGACCTGATGCAGTTTGCAGGAAACCTCGTGACTATGTTTTATGCGGAAGTGAAGGAAGTGTAGAGGCAGCAATTTATGGGGGATTGACACCTTGAAGACTATTGGACTCTCAGCTTTTTCCTATCACCTATCACCTACGACCTAATACCCCTCTTTCATGACCAAGTATTCCGGACTCCCGTCGAAACAGTTCCGTTTCAAGAACATCCTGTATGAGAAAAAGCGACATGTTGCGTCGGTCACGATTAATCGCCCGGAAGTCCTCAACTGCCTCAACCTCGAAACGTTGCGTGAGCTCGGAGCCGCGTTTGAGGATGCCTCGTGGGATGACAGCGTCGGCGTTGTTACGCTCACGGGAGCCGGGAGCAAAGCATTCTGCACGGGGGCGGATCTGAAGGAATGGAAAGAGGATTTCCTCGACACGCCGAATGATTTCTACAAATGGATGGGTGTGTTCATCGAGACATTCGAGCGGCTACGCACTATCGGTAAGCCGACCGTCGCGCGTCTTAATGGGTTTGCGGTGGGCGGGGGGAACGAGCTTCAGATGTCGTGCGACCTGGCGATCGCAGCGAACGACGTGTACATCCGTCATGTCGGAACCGAGCATGGCAGCGTGCCGGCTGCGGGTGCGACGCAATGGCTGCCGATTATTGTCGGCGACCGCAGAGCGCGTGAGATGCTGTTGTTGTGCGAGAAAATTTCGGCACAGAAAGCGCTCGAATGGGGACTGGTCAATGAAGTCGTCCCTCGCGCAATCCTTGACGATGCCGTCGACAAAATGTGCCAAAAGCTTTTGAATAAGCTTCCTGAATGCACGCGGTATACGAAACAACAGCTTAACTTCTGGCGGGATTTTTCGTGGTCGATGACGATCGGGCATGCGCGCGATTGGCTGACGGTGCACACATCGGCCCCCGAAATTCTCGAAGGCATTAACGCATTCAACGAAAA
>JBGOVN010000198.1:0-3836 GCA_041478155.1 Bacteroidota bacterium
ACGACTGCATACGAACATCAACCTCATGGAAGAGTTGAAGAAGACCAGGCGTGTTCTCGACCGCCGGTTATCCGGCGCGCCGCACGAAGTCCTGCTTGTGCTGGACGCAAGCACGGGACAAAACGGGCTTCAGCAGGCGAAGTATTTCGCTGGCGCGGTCGAAGTCACCGGCCTTGTCCTCACAAAGCTCGATGGAACTGCGAAGGGGGGGATTGTTCTGTCAATTGGTACTGAACTCAAGATTCCGGTTAAGTTCGTCGGAGTTGGAGAAGAAATAGACGACCTCCAGCCGTTCAGCAAACAAGTGTTTTTGGATGCGTTGTTCGAAGGAGTGGAAATTCCAGCATAAGGCACAATCCTATGAAATTAACGTACTCCCAGTATGAATTGAAACTGCGTCATGTCTTCACGATTGCGCGAGGCTCCTCGTCCGTCGACCCCGTTATCATTGTTCAACTCCAGCATGACGGGATTACTGGTCTGGGCGAGGCTGCCCCCTCGGGACGATATGGCGAGAGCGTCGAGACGGTCCAACAATTCCTCGGAAAGCTCGACCTCCAGCGGTTTGAAGATCCCTTCCAGCTTGAGTCGATACTCAACTACGTCGACGGCGTAGCGCAAGGGAACTATGCAGCGAAGGCTTCGATCGACATTGCACTGCATGACTGGATTGGGAAGAAACTTGGCCTGCCGCTCTATAAATACTGGGGGCTTGACAAGAACAAGGCTGCGCAGACATCCTTCACGATCGGCATCGATACGCCGGACGTACTCGAAAAGAAGGTGAAGGAGGCGGAGGAATATCCGATTCTCAAGATCAAGCTCGGGGGGGAAAACGACGAAGAAATCATGAGGACGATACGGAAGGCGACGAAGAAAACACTTCGCGTCGATGCCAATGAGGGTTGGAAGAGGAAGGAAACGGCAGTAGAGAAAATCAAATGGCTTGAACAGGAAGGTGTGGAGTTTGTCGAGCAGCCTATGCCCGCGTCAGATTTGGCGGGAACCGCGTGGGTACGCGAGAGAGTAAACCTTCCGCTCATCGCTGACGAGAACTGCCTTCGGCTCCACGATGTCCCGAAACTCAAAGATGCATTCGACGGCATCAACATCAAGCTTATGAAATGTACCGGGTTGCGGGAGGCCATGGCGATGATTCGGACGGCGCAGGCATGCGGCATGAAGACGATGGCAGGGTGCATGATCGAAACATCTATCGCGATTTCCGCCGCCGCCCAGTTTTCTCCACTGCTGGATTACGCGGACCTTGACGGAAATGTCCTCGCCTCCAACGACCCGTACGACGGCGTGACGATACACGAAGGGAAACTCATACTTTCCGAGCGTCCAGGCATCGGGGTCAAGGGTAGAGATTAATGTGTCTCCTGTGATGGAAAACCAGACGACGGAAATGGCCGCGAAGATCCGCATCCTCCAACCGGAGCTTGCAAACAAGATTGCTGCCGGCGAGGTTGTTCAACGCCCCGCGTCGGTCGTAAAAGAATTGATTGAAAACGCAATCGATGCCAAAGCGCCCCGGGTAACGGTGGCAGTCCGGGATGCAGGTCGGTCCTTCATCCAGGTTGCCGATAGCGGTATGGGAGTCTCCGAACAGGATGCTCTTCTGTTGTTCCAACGGCACGCGACAAGCAAGGTTCAATCGCACGAAGACCTCGAGAAAATTCAGACATTGGGCTTCCGCGGCGAAGCACTCGCTTCAATCGCTTCTGTCGCTCATGTCGAACTGAAGACCCGAACACAATCCGACGATGTCGCAACGCTCATCCGGATCGAGGGGAGTGAGCTGAAGGAACGGTCGAAGGCGGCATACGAGCGCGGGACGTCCGTCACGGTAAAGAACCTATTCTTCAACACGCCGGCCCGGCTAAACTTTCTTAAGACTCGTACGACAGAACTCAAAAACGTGACCGATGTTGTGACGCGCATGGCGATTGCGTACCCCGAAGTGGAATGGCTCTATTCGAGCGATGATGAAGTACTGCTCGACCTCCCGGCGACAACCTTCGAAGGACGGGTTGAAGACATATTTGGAGAGCGTCAGTTTGGTTCGATGGTGCGAATCCATGAGGCCAACGAATACCTGACCGTCGACGGTTATCTTGGAAAACCGGATTTCGCACGGAAGACCAGGGTCGAGCAGTTCGTATTCCTGAATCGGCGTTTTATACTGAGCAGGATGATTAACCACGCCGTGTTCCAGGCGTTCGAACATCTGTTGGTGAAGGGAGCCTATCCATTTTTCATTCTTGACCTTACTCTCGACCCCCGTAAGGTGGACGTCAACGTTCATCCCTCCAAAATGGAAGTTAAGTTTGAGAACGAATCAAGTATTTATCGAATCGTTCTTTCTGTCGTCCGAAAAACACTCGCGGCTAATGACCTCGTCCCAACAGTCTCGTTCGATGAGGGGAACGCCGTGAGGTCGCTCGACGAAAAACTTCGCTTTGATCAGCAGGCGTGGAGCAAGTTCAATGCCGAGCGTGCGTTGAAATCCCCTCTTGGAACTCCCGTTTTCTCTCTTCGTCCGAATGCCGGGAGCGTCGAAACTCCGATCGAGGGGGACCATAGCGTCATTCGGCTCGATGAGCTATTCGGAAATCCTCTGATACCGGCGGAGTCGAGTGAGAAAATTCCGTTCCCGCAGGAGCCTCCCGGTGACAACAAGATCCTTCTGCATGTCTCTAAGGAGCATATTGAGCAGCGCGTTCAGTCCTTCGAGGGACGAGCAATCTGGCAGGTCCACAATAAGTATATCGTCTCGCAAATTAAAACAGGGCTCATGATCGTCGACCAGCATGCCGCGCATGAACGCATCCTCTACGAGCGGGTCCTGGCGAATTTTGAAAACAGCCTTCCCTCATCCCAGCAGCTCCTTTTCCCCGAAACGGTCGAGCTGGTAGCGAGCGACTATGCTCTCGCGAAGGAGTTGGTCCCCCATCTCGTTCGGGTTGGATTTGACATTAAGCCCTTCGGAAAGAACACGGTCGTTATTGAGGGAATTCCCGCCGACGTGAGGGTCGGGAACGAAAGGAAGATTCTCCAGGACGTGCTCGACGAATTCAAGAATAATGAACATGCGTCGAAGATAGATATACGCGATAACGTGTCGAAGTCATTCGCCTGCAAGGCGGCGATCAAGGCTGGGGATAAGCTCAACACCGTCGAGATGATTGTCTTGATTGACCAGTTGTTTGCAACCCAGATGCCCTATGTCTGCCCCCACGGTCGTCCCGTGGTGATTAAGATCCCGATTGAAGAGCTTGATCGAAGATTTGGCCGAACCTAAGAGGGAAAACAGTTTCAAACCGAAAGGTAACGTGTATGAGTACGAACGACGGAGCGGATAAGATCGACGAGGCCCAGAAGGCCTGGGAGAAGAAAACTACCTCAGGCGGAAGAGCCCGCGAAATGAAGTTTACGACCGTGAGCGGCGCTCCGATTGAAAGGCTTTACTCACCGCGCGATGTTGAGCGCATCAACTTCCTCGACGACATCGGATTTCCTGGTGAGTATCCCTACACGAGGGGAATCCATGCCACTGGGTACCGGGGCAAGTTGTGGACGATGCGTCAGTTCGCCGGGTTTGGTACTCCTGAGGACACCAACGAGCGATACCATTATCTCCTGGGACAGGGCCAGCATGGACTTTCCGTAGCGTTCGATTTACCGACGTTGATGGGACGCGATGCCGATGATGAGCACGCAGAGGGAGAGGTCGGCATTTGCGGCGTCGCAATCAGTTCACTCGCCGATATGGAAATTCTCTTCAAAGGCATCAACCTCGGCGAAATTTCCACATCGATGACGATCAACGC
>JBGOVN010000031.1:0-8377 GCA_041478155.1 Bacteroidota bacterium
GATCGCCGAGCGGGTGAAACCGCTCCACCTGTTCTTGCTCAACAAATGGTACTTCGACGAATTCTACGAGGCGACGTTCGTTCGGGGGACAATCGGTTTGACCCGGGCGTATGCATGGTTCGACACCACGATCATCGATGGAATCGTCAACGGCGTGGCTCGCTGGACGGTTGGTGTCACGAAGGGGACGAAGGAAACGTGGGAAGAAGGAAATATCGGAGCGATTGCCTATCTTCTGGTCGCTGGAATCGTTTCGCTCTACGCCGGATGGGTCGCGGGCTCGACGACTATTCCTGCCGGAGCAGGACCCGGCGCAATGTTTGAATACACGCTGCTTGGCCTCGGTGTCGCCGGTTTGACAATGTTTCTTTTCTACGTCGGCGTCGGGGGCTTCGATAATAAGATTGTCGACGGCCTCGTCAACCTCGTTGCCTATCTTGCAGGATTCTTCGGATTGCTCTCCCGTAAGCTTCAGACCGGCAGGGTACAAACGTATCTTGCCTTCGTGCTTCTGGGCGTCATGGTGCTGTTCTTGTACTTTAAGTGATGGCTTGTATTGAATTGAAATCTTAATGACTGTCAAGAGGAGTTGATGATGGAATTTCTCGGTATCGGCGTTCTCACGTGGATTACGTTCTTGCCCATCGTCGGGATGGTCCTGGTGCTCGCGCTGCCAAAAGGGAATGATGGAGCCGTAAAGTGGACCGCGGCCGCGGCCACATTCCTCCAACTCGTCCTCGCAGTGATGATCTACTTCAAGTTCAATCAGAGCCTGACAGGAATCAACACCCAGGAGGGGATGCAGTTTGTCGAGAAGGCAAAATGGATCGACATCCAGGGGCATTCATGGGTGAGCCACATCAGGATTGAATATTTTCTCGGCGTAGACGGGCTGAGTGTGCCAATGGTGATCCTGACCTCTCTCATCAGTTTTATCGCGGTTTTCGCTTCGTGGAATATCGACAAGGCGCTGAAGGGATACATGGCGATGCTCCTCCTCCTCGATACAGGGATGATGGGAGTCTTTGTCGCTCTCGACTTCTTTCTGTTTTACGTTTTCTGGGAGGTCATGCTTCTGCCGATGTACTTCCTTATCGGGATTTGGGGTGGACCTCGGCGTGAATATGCTGCAATAAAGTTCTTCCTCTATACGCTTCTGGGAAGCGTCCTGATGCTCCTGGCAATCATCGCTCTCTACTTCAGTGTAACGATTGCGGATCCTGCATCGGGCGAAAAAATTCACACGTTCAACATGCTCGCGATGATGAATCCCGCGAACTTCGAGTCGGGGTCCCTCCTGGCAGGTATGGGGACTCACCTTCGCATGTTAGCGTACGTGGCCTTGTTCATCGGATTTGCAATCAAGGTCCCGATCTTCCCGTTCCATACGTGGTTGCCCGACGCACACGTCGAAGCGCCGACAGCCATCAGCGTTATTCTTGCAGGAGTGCTGCTGAAAATGGGCACGTATGGCCTCCTTCGCATCAGCTATCCTATTTTTCCCGACATGGCACAAAAGTTTGCCTTCGCTCTCGGTGTGCTCGCGTTCATCAACATCGTCTACGGTGCGTTGTGCGCCATGGCGCAAAAAGATTTCAAGAAGCTCATTGCGTACTCGAGCGTCAGCCACATGGGCATAGTCCTTCTTGGCATGGCGGCAATGAATACTCAGGGAATGCTCGGAGCCGTTTTTCAGATGTTCAATCACGGAACGATCACGGCAATGTTATTCTTGATTGTCGGCGTCATCTACGATCGCGCACACACGCGAGACCTTGATTCGTTTGGCGGGCTTGCGCTGACCATGCCGAAGTATACTGGAATCATGATGGTCGCGTTCTTTGCCGCCCTCGGATTGCCCGGCTTGAGCGGGTTCATCTCCGAAGCTTTCTCGTTCCTCGGCGCATTCCAGGTCGATAAGTTGCGTGTCATTACAATCGCCTCCACACTGGGCATCGTCCTCACGGCGGCGTATATGCTGTGGACGCTGCAGCGTGTGTTTCTGGGCAAGCCGAATGAGAAGTGGGGAAGCATGCCCGATGTCAACGCGAGGGAAATCTTCACACTCGTTCCTCTTGGAATTATCACCCTTGTGCTGGGGATTTACCCATCGCTCATGTTGAACATTATGACATCATCCCTCAACCACCTTGTCGAAATCATCTCGAAAGGTGGATCGGTGATGGCAATGGTTCCGTAGATTACTGCATGCGCGCTCGATTCATGGTACAACAAAGGAAGATTCAATTTACGTATGGTTGACCAGGTCCTCCAAAGCACAGCCCGGTTTCTTCCCGAGACGACGTTGGTCGTGACACTCTGCGTCGCGGTTCTTGCAGATGTTCTGTTTCGCAAGAATTACCGGATCGTCGCAGGAGTTGTCGGACTCGGCCTGTTGTTATCATTGACCTTTGCCGTGAGGCAGTATGGAGCCCTGGAATCTGCCTTTTCCGGGATGATCGCAATCGACCCCTTTGCCGTCTTCTTCAAGATACTTATCTCCACCTGCGCACTCTTCATCGTTATCTTTTCGTTCATATCTCCCGAGGTGCAATCGACCGTCAAACGCATCGGGGAATACTTTTCTCTCCTCGTGGCGATGACTCTCGGAATGTTTCTGATGGTTGGAGCGACAAACCTGTTGATGATGGTGCTCGGCATGGAGCTTACCAGCCTTTCATCCTACATCCTGGCCGGATACACGAAGGAAGCCAGTGATTCGAGCGAAGCATCGCTCAAGTACATCCTGTACGGCGCTGTTTCCTCAGGCCTCATGCTCTATGGGATTTCCATCATATTCGGTTTAGCCGGATCGCTGGATTTCCTCACCATCAACAAAGTTCTGGCCGCTTCACACCCGAACGCTGTCGCATTGCTCGCTGCCACGATCCTGATCGTTGCGGGATTCGGATTCAAGATCTCTGCAGTGCCATTCCATTTTTGGACACCGGATGTGTATGAAGGGGCGCCGATCACGATCACTGCTTTTCTTTCAGTTGCATCAAAAGCTGCCGGCTTTGCAATGCTCATCCGGTTCTTCAAACTCATCCTGATCGATTCGAGTGTCCTTCTGCCGCCATCAGGTTTGTGGACAGTTCTCCAGGGCTTTGAGTGGAACAAACTGATCGCGATTCTCTCTGTTCTTACGATGACCCTGGGAAACCTGGTTGCGGTTTGGCAGGACAATATGAAACGGCTTCTGGCATACTCGAGCATCGCCCATGCCGGTTACATGCTGATGGGAGTCGTAGTCCTCAGCGACAAGGGTCTGGCAGCTATTCTCATCTATTTCATCGTCTACCTGTTCATGAATCTTGGGGCGTTCTACGTCGTTATGCTCGTCGCTGCCAAGACGGGGAGTGAAGATATCAACGCTTACAAGGGTCTTGGATATCGAACTCCCGTCATCGGAGTGGCGATGGTAATCTTTTTTATTTCGCTCACGGGCTTGCCGCCGACGGCGGGTTTCATCGGAAAATTGTATCTGTTCGCAGCACTCCTCGACGCGAGATGGCTTTGGCTTGCTGTCATCGGCGCTATTAACAGTGTGATTTCGCTGTATTACTACGTCCGAGTGCTCCGGAACATATTTCTCCGCGACCCCGAAAAAGGCTCGGGGAACTTGCATCTCTCGCTGCCGGAACTTATTATCCTTCTCTGCCTTGCCGTGCCCACGGTTCTCTTTGGCCTTTATTTTACACCGCTTGTCAATTTTGCGAATTCCTCTGTAGTGATGCTGGGCGGTCGATAGTTTACTTGATTGATTGTTGAAAGAAAAACACTGATGGAACGTGAACAATTGCGCATACTGCTGGTCGATGATGAAGAATCCTTCGTAAAGGTACTTGGGCTTTCCCTCAAGGAGGAGTATGGATACAACACCACGGTCACCCTCTCAGGGCGTGAGGCGACAAGGTTTATCGAGACCGATCCACGAGGATTCGACGTCATCCTGCTTGACTATATGATGCCGGATTTCAGCGGGCTGAATGTGCTGCAGTGGATGCATGAGCAGAAATGCGAGACGCCGGTCATTGTTCTTACCGGCGCAGGGTCGGAGGAGGTTGCCGTCGAGGCGATGAAGCTCGGTGCGTATGATTACGCCCGGAAGGAGCAACTTGAACTACATCACTTAGACATCCTGATCAAGTCGACGCACGAACGTCATCTTTTTCGGATCGCGAAAAGCCTGGATGAAGACCGGACCAAGGAAATACTGAAGAACAGGGAGGCGACAGACAAGGTTCAGCAAGTCATGAGTTCGATTGCACCCGCGCTCAACTCCGCGTTGGTAAATCTTTCGGTCGCCATTGATTCCGTTACGTCAATGGAAAATAGTCTGGATAGAGCTAAAATGAAGGAAGAGTTACTGCGGCCGGTCAGGATCCTGGAAGCTGGCCTTCGGGGGTTGTTGAATCTCTACCAGTTGCTGTATGCTCATCATTCTGAGGCCGGTGACATCGAAAGGCTCCGAAAAGACCTGCAAGAAAAAATCCATTCTGTTTCCGAGAGCGAAGTCTAGCCCTTCTTCATCGCTCTCTTTTGCCTCTCGCAAATCAGTCGCACTCCGTCGAGCACCAACGAAGGCTCAACTGCTTCGATGATCGTTGAGTGCTGACTCATGAAAGTTGAAAACCCCCCCGTTGCAAGAACCCGCGCGCGCAATCCGCTGCGGCTGACCATTTCCTTCTGAAGCCGGTCGACCATTCCTTCCATTGCATCCAACGCACCGTACAAGATCCCGGCCTGCATGCTTCCGACCGTGTTTGTCCCGATGACCTCAAGTGGCAGGTGGAGTTCGACCTTAGGCAGCATCGCGGCGCGACGGTGCAAGTCGGCCGCGGAAGTCTCGATACCGGGGGCAATGACCCCGCCAAGATAATCCCCGTTCGCAGCGACCACATCATAGGTTGTGGCGGTTCCGAAATCGATGATAATGAGGGGTCCACCATACTTGGTGAATCCTGCGACAGCGTTGCAGAGGCGGTCGGCGCCTACCGAAGCCGGGTTGTCGTACTGAATTCGAATTCCGAGGTCGAGCGCTGTGCTGATGACAATCGGATCGACATCAAAAGACGACCGCACCATTGAGACGAATGTGTCGGTGATTTTTGGAACAACGGAGGATATGCCAACCATTCGAATGCGCTTGGATTCTATTGTTGCCCGACGGAGAAATTGCTCAACGCGTGAAGCTATTTCGCCTTTGGTCTGTCCGTGAGAGCTTGTGATTCTCAACTCAGAGAGAAGTTTCGAATTCTGATAAACTCCTAGAACGGTATGAGTATTTCCTATGTCGATTGCCAGGAACATCAACGGTTCCAGAGTGCCTATGACAATTGTGAGAGAGTAACGTCGCCGGCATACAGAGTTATCCGGCCCTTCGGAGTTTGGAGAATCAAGCCGCCGTCCGGGCTAAGACCCACGGCCGTGCCGGAAAACTCCCGATCGGCGCGCGCCAATATGACGTGGCGGCCAAACATGGTGCAACGGACATTCCATTCCTCCAATACTCTATCGAAAATGCTTTGCTTGACATCGGAGTAGAACGAATCGAGTTCTTCGAGTATTCGTTGGAGAATCTGTTTGCGGTCGAACTGTTGTTTCAATTCGCATGCGAGAGAGGTAGCCTTTTCCGTCAACCCATCCCCGAAGCGTTCTTGATTGACGTTGAGACCGATGCCGATGATAGAATAGTGAAGAGTATCGCCTTGCAGTGAATTCTCGAGCAATATCCCGCAGCACTTTTTTCCGTTCAGGAGCACATCATTGGGCCATTTACATTCTGTGGTAGAGCCGGTGACTGCCTCGACTGCGCGAGCGACCGCGACCGCGGCGTAGAATGTCAGGAATCCCGCTTGCTCTTTTTTTACGGTGGGACGAAGGAGGACGGAAAAAAGGAGATTAGCTCCCGGGGTTGATTCCCAGCTGCGGCCGAGCCGTCCTCGACCGGCTGTCTGGTGCTCGGCGATAACAACTGCGCCCTCTTCCGCCCCGGCTTCCGCAAGCGTTTTAACGCAAATGTTTGTTGAGTCGATTGAGTCAAAGGCAAAGATCTTCTTCCCGATGACCCGGGTTTTCAATCCCCGCTGCAGTTCTTCCTTCGAGTACATTGTTATCGGCTATCGATAGCCGCCGGCCGTCCCATTCTTTGTAAACATCCGCGGGAAGTTGGCAACCTTCCAACCCGTATAGTACACGAGCTTCCCAATCTTGGCCATCCTGTCGAACAGAATCTTATCGACTGTGTCGGTCGGCTGGTGGTAGTCGACATGAACTCCAGTGAAAAAGAAGACAATCGGAATTCCGTTGCGCGCGAAGTTAAAATGATCGCTGCGCCGGTAGAACTGATTGGGGTCGTTCTCGTCATTATACTGATAATCCAGCGTAAGGTTTTCGGATTCTGCGTTGGCAACATGCAAGACACTGTCCAGTTCGGTGCTAATCTTGTCTGAACCGATAACATAGGTATAATCGACCACCTTGAGCGAGTCGTGCTTCGGGTCGACTCGCCCGATCATATCCGTGTTGATGTCCGCGATCGTCTGGTCCAACGGTATCAAGGGATGGGAAACGTAGTATGAGGAACCGAGCAGTCCCTTCTCTTCCCCGGCGACTGTCATGAACAGGATACTCCGCTTTGGCCGCACCTTATTTGCCGTGAAGGCCTGGGCCAGGTCAAGGACCATAGAAGTGCCGGATCCGTCGTCGTCGGCCCCGTGGTAAATCCTTCCATCGGCGCTCTTCCCGAGATGGTCGTAATGTGCGCTAAAGACCACGACCTGTTTCTTTAATTCCGGATCGCTCCCTGCCAACAAGCCGACGACATTTTCACTGTGTCGGTCCTGGCGCTCCACCTTCGTCTGAATCGTCATGGTCGTCCGTTCGAAGAAGCGAGGCGAAAAAATCGAATCCTTCTCGGCCCTAGTGCGGAGCTCGCTCATCGTTGATCCGTTCTGTCTCAGGATTTCGTTCGCGATCGCGGACGAGACAAAGAACACCAACGATTGGGCACGGGGCTGACGGGTAATGCCTTTTAAGGACATCGAGCCTCTATCGGCGCCGAACGAGCGAAACAAACTCGAGATTTTTTCAAACGAGGAAGATCCCCGTTCATCCGCTACGACGAGGGTTGCGAGAACCCCTGGGTCTCGTCGAAATGACCTGAATACTCTCTGCATGGCTGGAGCGGCGGTATCGCGTGCCTCCAAGCGTTTTCCGACAAAGGCTACGACGATCTTTCCTGCAAGTTTGGCCTGCGAAACTGAGTCGAGAGCTGAGTCCATGAATCCCACGAAGGCCACCGAGCCACTGAGAACTGTGTCTCGCGTCCCGAAACTGACGAAGTCCTTCAACCATGAAAAGGTCTGCGTCGAGGATTCAGTTCGGACCGAAACATTTGTCGCATCGTCCGTCCGGGTCAAGTCAAGATCGAAGTGTTGAAAATACGTTCCGTTGTCACCTATCGGTTTGAGGCCCGCTTTCATGAACTGACTCGCAATGTACTGCGCGGCCTTCTCCTGGCCGGGATAGCTTGTTTCGCGTCCCTCGAGACTATCTGACGAAAGGATAGTGTCGTGGATACGCAAGTCGGCCGCTTTGATTGAGCCATATCCCGCCGCAGCATCTTTTTCGACGCGTGATTGCTGGGCAATGGCCAATGCGAACGGCAATACTAGAAGAAGAAGTAAGCGCATGAAAAGATCCTCGGATTGGGATGGTTGAGAGTGGCGAGCCGCAAAAAAAAAGCCTTAAACTATAAGCAAAATGCGTCTGAGAATCAAGAAACGGTAGGACATCACGACTACTGAAATAATTTCAGTATTTGTGTCATTTATGTCAATATTCTAAGGATTTATATGAAAATATGTCAGCCTAAATGTCAGGTGTTGCATCGTTCTGCTTTTCAATCCCCAGAATCCCTTCGAAATTGACGTGTCGGATGATGGCATGGCCATTGAATACACACTTGACGGAAAAGTAATTTCAAGCAGAATAAAAACAAAAAAATAGGAGAGATGGTATGCTAATTCAATTTGATCTACCCAGAACATTCAATGGCTTGCCCAGCGAGATCTTTGCACCCGACACCGAATCAGCAAGCACGAAGTTTCCTGCTCTCGATATCGCGGAGTTTGAACACGAGTCGACTGTTATCGCGGAAATTCCTGGTGTAAAAAAGGAAGACCTGAAGATTGTTGTTGAAAAAGGCTGGCTCACGATCAGTGGTGAACGAAAGCCTTATGAGATCCCGCAAGATGCAAAAATTCTGATGAACGAGATGCGCTTTCAATCTTTCAGTCGCTCTCTTGAACTCCCGCACACGGTCGATGTCGAAAAAATCTCTGCAGAACTTGAAAACGGAGTTCTCCGCATC
>JBGOVN010000233.1:0-3444 GCA_041478155.1 Bacteroidota bacterium
CATAAAGACAACATCCCCGCCCCGTCCGTGATTTTGAATTTTCTGGATCTCCTCGGCAAAATATGTCTCGGCCTGGTCCCAAGTCAATGCTTCCCAACCTCCATCCATTTTTTTTCTCATCGGCTGCTGAATGCGATCCGGGTTATACAAGCCGTGCAGCGATGCCTGGCCTCGCGCGCAGAGGGCGCCGTCGTTGACCGGATGAAGAGCATTTCCCTCCACTTTCACCGCGCGGCCTTCGCGCACCCGCACGGAGATGCCGCAACCCGCCGGACATTCCTGACAGACGCTCGCATACCATACCGACTTTCCGGGAGTAATATTCTCCTCTGGAATAACATACGGTATCAACGACTTTGGCTGTTTGATTCCACATCCGGGAAGTGTTGTGGCGACCGTCGTCGCTCCGATGATCTTCAGAAATTCTCTACGATGTAATTCCATTGTATTACTATTTACTCTTTCGAGCAACGATTTTTTCGATTTGTCTCAGATGGTTGATATCGTGGCCCGCAAACATTTCAGAAATACGAGTGACTGTTTCCTTCCCCCGCTCGGTATGCATCCCAAAGTTGTCCCACATCGGTTTCGGGAGCGATGTTAGGAGTGCAAGATTATTCTCTCGAAGCGCGCGAAATGCTTCGAGCGATTTCTTCGGATCGCGTTTTCTATAGTTCATGTTCTCCGCCCATACGTCCTGGTCGAATGCCTGGATCGTTACTCCGTTCTCACCGAGGATTAATCGAATTCGAAAACCTGCAACCAGCTCTGTATCGGCAAGATGCGCAAGAATTTCCCCGATCGACCATTTCGCCGATTCAGGCCTCGTCATCAACTTCTTCTTTGGGACACCCTTGATGAGGCGCTCGACCTTCTTTACCGTCGCCTGCTGCACTTTCAGCGGATCTTTCCCTGCCTGACATCCAAGTATCCTCGTAATATATTCCTGCGGCGTCTCTCGCATTCTGTTCCTCTCTTCCGGTTTAGCTCTTGGTTCTTGGTTCTTGGTTCTTAATTCCTAATTTATCCCTCATACCTCATCCCTCTTCCCTCCTCCCTCACCGGTGGCACGTCCAGCAATCAATGCTCGCCTTATTTTCCCGATGGCAGTCGACGCAGTACGACATATTTGCCAACTTGAAGGGAGGTGCCACTTCGCTCATCGCTTGAATTTCGCCGTGACATTTCTGACATGGAATATTCTTAATGATGTGTGGTTGATGATTGAAATAAACAAAGTCCGGCACAACATTTACTTTGGTCCATCGGATGGGCAGTTTCTGATCCCACGCTGCACGTATCTTTTGCACTTCCGGCTTCGTCGCCGCAACAAGTTGATGACATCCCATGCAGGTCTGCACCGATGGAATCATCGCCGTCTTTCCCCTCCGCGCTCCGCTGTGGCAATATTGGCAACTCATCTGATATTGTCCTGCATGAATCTTGTGACTGAAGGCAATCGGCTGACGCGGTTTGAGTTCTTGCTTCTGGCAGCCACTCGCGACCACGAGAAAAAACGCAATCAAAACATAGCGAATTGCTCGAGAAAGAACTGATTTCGGCAACAGACTCATTTCTGTTTCTTTCTGAGATTTTCCAATTCAGCGGCACTCCACGCCATCCTGCCAGCGTACGTCTTACGCATGCTGTCTACCTCTGCCCCTGTAACGGCAGGCGCCTTATTGCCGAATGTCGAACGAGCAAATGAAACGGCAGCGGCAATTTCTTCATTTGAAAGTTTATCGTGAAACTGAGGCATTTTGTTGTTGAAACCTTTCCCCTTAACTCGTATTTCTCCTTCCAAGCCGTAGAGCACGATACGCGCAGGAGTAAACGAATCTTGTATCAGCCATTCCGAACCCCCGAGCGGCGGATATTTCCCTTCTACACCTTTGCCATCGGCCTGGTGACAAGCCTGGCAAACGCCCGCGTAGACCATATCTCCTTTCACATCTATTTTCAATTCGCCGCCACCGAGCAACTGCGGCTGTTCGACTTGATGCGCGATCGTATCGAACGATCCGCCGTACTTTCCGAGATAGAATCCCATGGCAAAGAGGAGCAACACAGAGACTGCCCACACCCACAATGGCGTTGGCTCGAACCCTTCCTCGGGTTCTCCTTGCTCGCGCGATACGATTCGAAAATGGATTTTATGAACATCGGAAGAATCGGAATCGACAAACGAATCCCCTTCATCCGAAAACGAGGGCTGTTGAATTGGCTCGACCGGCGCCGGTACCGACTGGGGAGCCTGTTTGTCGCCCTGGGATTTCTTACTTTTTCTTCGTTGTGTCATTGTGTGCAGGAACCTGACTTACGGGGTACGTATGGTTCATTCCAATTAGATAAGAGGTTAACGCGCGTCCTTCGCGAGTCGCGACGACAACTTTTCCTCTCGGAGCGATGGAATCCGGAAGAATTATCACCTTGTCATCCGGAGCCGCGGATATTTTTTCTTCAAACAACCAAGGGAACGGTGGCATCACGGAACCCGGAGATACGATGCGTGGATTGTAAAGATGTAACAGGTGCCAATCCTCACTCGACTGCCGCGCGCCGATGTTGAAGAGATCGGGACCTGTACGCATAGTCCCCAACAAGTGAGGTTTGTCGTACACATAATCCGCAGGCACCGACGGCCGGCCCCAGAAGCGCTCCTGGTCAGCGCCAAATCCGACGGGACGAACTTGTTGACTGTGACAATAGAGACATCCTTCACGAATGTAGATTGAGCGGCCATAGGACTGTTCGTAGGTGTAGCGCTCCAATCCTTTCGGCGACTGGATTTCCGATATCATAAAATTGGGTATACCAACGAGTCCCGCCCAACCGAGCAGAAGCGTGGCGAGAACGCCGAGAAAAAAGATGAATGATCGGATGAACATCATACCGGCTTATTCTCCTCCGTTGTCTGTCGCAATTCAAACCACGCAGGGACGTACCGCGTTGGGCCCGATCGATAGATGATGAGCAAAAATTGATACGCGAACGCAAGATGACCAACGAGCATCATTGTGCCTCCTACGGAGCGGGCCCACAAATACGGTTTTGTCGCGTTTACTGAAGCGATGAAGGGAATGGTTGGGTCGTTCATCATTGTTCCTTGAATCCACCCGCCCATGTTCAACGCAACAACGTAAAGCGCTATGCCGACTGCGCTCATCCAAAAATGCAGCTTGATGAGTTTTGGGTACGGCCACTCCCATTTCGCAATGCGCGGCATAATATAATAAATAGCCCCGAACAAGATCATCGAGAGAAATCCGTACACTCCAAGATGTGCATGACCGATCGTATAATGTGTGAAGTGGGCGACTTCACTGAACGACCGAAGCGATTCTATCGAGCCTTGAAAACTCACGGCCGTGTAGCTCATCGATCCGAAGACGACAAAGCGCAGCGTCGGGCTGAATTTTAGCATTCTGAAATGACCGATCGTGG
>JBGOVN010000196.1:0-3855 GCA_041478155.1 Bacteroidota bacterium
GTTGAACCGTTCCCCTGCAATGATTCATTCAAAGTAAGAAGCACAGGCCCCCGGTTTCATCCCTCCTCTTCTCCGTCATCGCTCGTCTTTCGTCCCCGTTTCGCGGAAAAGGAACATTCAATCTGCAGCAGGCGTCTATACGCTATGGGCTGCCTAAGCGACCCAACGGCTCAAAAAATTCAACATCTTTTCAGGAGGACCACCCATGATAAGAAAACTACTGTCGTTCTTCATCATTGTCTCTTGTCTGACTGCCGGAGGATTCGTTTCCTCGCAGGCACGTGCCGGCCAGAAACTCCCGCCTGAAAAGGACGGAAAGCGACGTGTTGCGGGATGGCTCGGCGTCTCGGTGCAGGATGTCAACGACCGGACAGTCAAAAAGTATAAGTTGAAAAACGACGAAGGGGCGTTTATCAGTAGCGTTGTGGACGACAGCCCCGCAGATTCGGCCGGTATTCGAGAGGGGGACGTAATCGTAGAGTTCGGTGGCAAACAGGTCTATGATTCGGACGACCTCGTGAAAGTTGTCGGAAGGACTCCTCCAGGCACAAAGGTCTCAGCCCGCCTGATTCGCGACGGCCAGCAAAAGAATGTCGACGTCACCGTTGGAAAGTTGAAGGAACGAAACTCGACGTTCGGCGGATACCTGCGCACCATGCCGCCCGAACCGTTCCGCGGCAACATGAGAATGATGCTTGGAGGAAGAGATATCGGACGTATTCTCGGAATGAGGTTGGAGACGTTGAACGAACAGCTCGGAGAATACTTCGGCGCACCCGGGAACGAGGGTGTTCTGGTGGAAGAGGTCGAAAAAGGAAGTACGGGGGATAAGGCCGGCTTCAAGGCCGGTGACGTGATCACGCGCGTGGGGAAACGGAGCGTGGATGGGGTTGAAGGAATATCCAAAGAACTCCGGAAGCACGAGGAGGGGGATAAATTGGAAGTAGAAGTCCTCCGTAAAGGCGCCAAGAAGGTTTTGGCAGTGGAGGTCGGGGAAGACCAGTCGTCTGAAGGCTGGGATTTGATGCCACGTGACGGACCACGAGTGAATATCTTTCGGACTCCCGAAGGCGCGGCAGAACAATTCGAGTTCGAGAAAGACGGCCCTGCTCCAGACATGGATGAATTGCGCATGAGGATTGAAAGGATGACGAAACAGTTGAGGAGTCATGAAGGAGTTTTTGAGCGTGGTCCGATGGAACATTTCTTCGAATCTCCCAGAGAGGTACATCTCTAAGATCGACACGAGTCGAGCGCACGCTGCACGCACTCATCCGGCTTGCTCACCCGAGCAGCCGGATTTTTTATTGCCGTTTTCTCCTCAGTTGTTTATCTGGAAGAGTAGCGTTACCTTTCGCCACGATCATGCTCCGAATCTTCTCAGAATATGGTAGAGTGTTCGACGTATTGCCGGAGATGATTCTCATCCTTGATGAACACGGCATCATACGCGATTGTAATGTGACTGCAGCCCAATCCCTCTCCTTGAACGTTTCATCACATCCTTCCGTCAAGTCAATCCTGCCCGAGGACTGTTGTGGAGAGTTCCTCCGGTTACTTCGAGCGAAGAAAGACATTACGTCGGTCGAAACGAAGTTTATAAGCCCGGACAGTTCGACCATCGAAATCTCGATGGATCTTAAACTGCTGGACTCGGCTGAGGGGACGTTTACGGTGGTTGTCGCGAGAGATATAACCAACCAGAAACAGAAAGACCTGGATTTTCTGCGGTTCTCCAACGTGATTCACTATACCATCAACCCTATCCAAATAACCGACGCGAACGGCATGATGGTCTATGTGAATCCGGCGTTTGAAAAGGCAAGCGGGTATAAGAAAGCGGAGCTTATAGGAAAGAATCCGAAAATCCTCCGGAGCGGCAAACACGACACGGAATTCTGGAAAGAAGTATGGAGTCAGATTCTTTCCGGCAGGATGTGGGTTGGAAAGCTCGAGAATCAGCGGAAGGACGGAACGCAGTTCCACACGGAGTTGGTTATCTCACCCATCGTCGACGAATCGGGCACCGTAGCCGGATTTCTCGGCGCTCACCGGGACATTACCGAACAAAAGATGCTCGAACAACAGCTTGTCCGATCCCAGCGAATGGAAAGTATCGGAACATTGGCCGCCGGAATCGCTCACGAAGTCGGGAACCCCCTTACGGCAATATCTTCCCTCGTCCAGGTCCTCCAGCGCACGACCAGTGATACCTTTGCCAAGGAAAAACTGGAGTTGATCAATTCCCAAATCACCCGCATTACACGCATTATTCGTGAACTTGTCGATTTTTCAAGACCGACCACACACACCGTCAAAGACGTAAATCTCAATCAGACAATGCTGGACGCGCTCAGCATTGTGCAATACGGCAGCAGAGGGAAGGAAGTAACGTTTTCTGTCCGATTGGCCGATGGGCTCCCGACGGTTCGTGCTGTCGCCGATCAGATGATCCAGGTATTTATCAACATCCTCATGAACGCGATCGATTCATTTGCCGGAAAGACGGGTGTTGTCACGATCGAAAGTCGCTTCGACGCGGGCTTTGTCGAGGCTCGTGTGCATGATACGGGCAAGGGTATCCCGAGTGAAGGGGTCGAAAAAATCTTTGAGCCGTTCTATACAACGAAAGCGGTCGGACAAGGAACCGGGCTCGGTCTCTGGGTGAGTTATGGTATCGTAAAGAGTTTTGGCGGTGATATACAGGTCGAGAGCACGCCGGGCGTCGGCAGCACAATGAGAGTCCTGTTTCCCCATCGAGGAGCATAAATGGTCTACAGAATCCTGATCGTCGACGACGAGAAGATTATTCGAGAGTCGCTTGCCTTCATTCTAAGAAAAGAAGGGTACGAGGTCGACGAAGCAGGGAACGGCAAGGAAGCGCTCGTCAAGCACGAGTCGCGTCCCTACGATGTTATTATCACCGATATCGAGATGCCTGAAATGAAAGGGATTGAACTTCTCCGCCGCGTTCGCCAAGAGACCCCTGAGGCTCTCGTGCTCATCATCACCGCTTTCGGCTCGATTGAAACGGCCGTCGAAGCGTTACGGAAAGGGGCTGCCGACTACATCCTGAAGCCGGTCAACTTTGACGATCTGCTCTATCGGGTGAAGAAGCTCGTTGAATATCGTGCTTTGACACTGGAAAACCTCCTGTTGCGGGAAGAACTGCAGCAAAACTTTACTGGAGACTCGCTGATCGGACAATCGCCTTCGATGAGCAAAGTGTTTCAATTGATCCAGCGCGTTGCCGGGTCTGACGGGACGGTTCTCATACGAGGGAATAGCGGGTCAGGCAAGGAGCTGGTGGCCCGGGCGATCCATTACTCAAGCAAGAGGAGCAAGAAAAGGTTTGTCCCGGTCAACTGCGGAGCGATCGTCGAGACATTATTTGAAAGTGAACTCTTTGGCCATAAGAAGGGATCCTTCACCGGTGCGACGATGGATAAGGAAGGTCTCTTCAAGGTGGCAGACGGCGGGACGATTTTCCTTGACGAAGTGAGCGAAATCCCACTCAGCTCGCAAGTCAAATTCCTGCGAGCTCTGGAGCAGAGAGAGATCGTCGCCGTAGGAACCACGGAGACGATCGCCATTGACGTTCGCATCGTCGCCGCGACGAACAAGGACCTGCGAAAAGAGGTCGAACAGAAGCGGTTTCGAGATGACTTGTTTTATCGACTGAACGTTGTGGAGATCCAGCTCCCCTCTCTTTCAGAGCGACGGGAAGACGTTCCCCTCCTCGCGAACCACTTTCTTGAGATTTATCGGAAACAAATGGGGAAGAAGATCCATGGATTTAGCAACGAAACGATGAGTGCCCTGCTCCGTTATCAGTGGAAGGGGGAGGTTCGTGAA
>JBGOVN010000258.1:0-3183 GCA_041478155.1 Bacteroidota bacterium
AGCCGTCCGATGGAATCGAGAGCAGGATTTCGCCTGTAGCACCAGGATTAATCCTGGTGCTAACAGCGTCCGGTGGAGGTTTACAGGGTGGGAAGAAACCAACGGCAGGAAAACCGAATTTCGTTTTGTTCATCGACCGTGGGATGAAATCCCCAGCCCGCTACGCATTCTGGCGGCCCCGCCCGACTGAACACATTGCAGACTTGGATCGGTCGTTCGGGCGAGCACGGCGACAGAGCACAAAACGCCTAAAGGGGTTTCGTTATTTCCAGACGTCGATTTCCAATCGACGGTTGGAACCGACATCCCACAAACAAAAAAGCCCCGAATTCCGGGGCCTTTTTTGCTCGGCTAAAAGCTAAGGGCTAATTGCTAACCGCTTCTTTTTTCCTCACGTCACATTCTCGTACATCTTCTCAATGAGCGCCGAGTATTTTTGTTCGACAACTTTCCGCTTGATCTTCAGTGTCGGAGTAATCTCTCCGTTTTCCACCGTCAGTGGCTGCTGGAGGAGCTCAAACCTGCGGACGCGTTCGTAGTGGGGTAGGTCGCGCTGGAGTTCTTCGATCTCGTTATTAAACAGCCGGCGCACTTCGTCGACGCCAACAAGGTCCGCATCGTTCGAAAACGAGATCCCCGCATTTGCCGCGTGTTCCTTCAGTATTTCAAACTCCGGAACAATTAAGGCCGTGCAGAACATTCTCGCATCGCCAATCAATATGAACTGGTCTATGAACTTACTCTGCAGGAACAGGTTTTCAATCGGCTGAGGCGCGATGTTTTTCCCTCCGGAACTTACAAAAAGATGCTTTTTTCTGTCCGTAATCTTCAAATGTCCCTCGGCATCAAACATCCCCACATCTCCCGTGTGGAACCACCCCTGCTTGTCAATTACCTCTTCCGTCGCCCTGCTATTATTATAGTAGCCCCTCATGATGTTCGGACCTTTCGCCAGAATCTCCCCGTCTTCCGCTATCTTAATCTCCACTCCCGGTATCGGCTTTCCGACAGTTCCAAACTTGTAATCGTCGACCCTGTTTGCAGTAAGTACCGGCGACGTCTCCGTCAGGCCATATCCCTCTATAATAGTAATACCAACGGCCTCGAAGAATTCACCCAGCTCCCGCGGCAGAGCCGCTCCCCCCGAGACAAAAAACCTGATCCTCCCCCCCGTCTTCTCCTTGAGTTTTGAGTAGACCAGCTTCGCCGCAAGAGCGTGCTGTACTGCGAGTACCATGCCAACGCTTCCTGCCCGCTTCGCCTTCGCGTATTCCTTCCCGACAGCCACTCCCCATTGAAAGATCTTTCGCTTTGCGGCCGGACCATCATCGAGCTGTTTGATAATCCTGCTGTGGATCCGTTCGAACAATCGGGGCACCGTGGTCACGACCGTCGGATGCACCTCTAAAAGATTATCCCGCACCGTCTCGATGCTCTCCGCATACGCAACGCTCGCACCGCACGCCATCGCTGTGTAATAGCCCGCCATGCGCTCAAACGAATGACACAAGGGAAGGAACGACAACAGCACGTCCGTTTCGCCGAACGGAATGACCTGCGCCGATGCGATGATATTTGTTACGAGATTATCATGGGTCAGCATGACCCCTTTTGGGTTTCCCGTTGTCCCGGATGTATAGATAATAGTCAGCAAATCGTCCGGCTTGACCGCTGTTAAGCGATCGCGGAAGAAGTTCGGGTTCGTTTTTTCAAACTCTCTGCCCAGATCCAGGACTTTTGAAAACCCGAGCACATCCTCATCCTCAATTGCCCCTTTCTCAGTCATCAGGATGATCCTTTCGAGCGACCGGATGCCCGATTTGATCTTTAAAACCTTGTTAAGCTGAAACATATTCGACACGATGACACACTTCACCGACGCATCCTTGAAGATAAACTCGAGTTGTTTCGGGGTGAGCGTCGGGTAGACAGGAACGTCGATGGCGCTGAGCGTAACGATGGCCAGGTCTGAGACAATCCATTCAGGCCTGTTCTCCGAAATGATCGCAACTTTGTCGTCTCTCCTGATTCCGAGCGATGCAAGACCCAGCGTGAACAGCTCAACATTTCGCCGGAACTCTTTGTACGAAATGTTCCGATACTGTCCGTCCACTTTTTGCATCAGCATGGGTCGCGCTGCATCGGCATAGTGAGTCGTGATTCGGTCGAACATCTCGACGATCGTTGTGAAGGGGAGCTTAACAGCCATTCGTTTCTCTGGAATTTGAGTGGAGTTTGATAGCGGAAAAAATGTAACCCATCACTATGTGAGATGCAAGGGGCAGACAGATGCAAGCGGCAGATGCAAAAGGGGTGTCTCTTCAAGCATACCTCGATACGACCAGTGGAGAATTCTTACTCCTCCAGTACATTCATCCATACTCTCTTGCTGTGGTCATTGCGTCACTCAAATGCTCCCCGGATTCACTATTCCACGAGTTGATCCTCGATCACTTCGCTACTCCATAACCCCACTACTCCATTACTCCACACTTCCCTCATCTTCTCCGCCATTCCATCCCTCCGTTACTCCATTGTGCTCCGATTCGTTCGTTTCCCTCCTTTTTCCTTCAAGTAATCCTTCAACGTCAAACCTTCCTCGAACATTTCGCAGTCGTGTCAAGCTAAATCCTTTAAATACTTACAGCTATTTTCCCTGTACCTCATTTTTAACTTGACAAATCATCCCCAACCTCTTATATTCACAACCAGTTGAGTCACGCACGACGACCGCTAGTGAAGTTGACCTGCCTCACAGTATGAGGAGCATGGAAGGTCGGGACGCAACGGCCACCTGTTCCCTTTCAACGTACACTTAACTCAAAAACAATATTGAACCCATTCTGCACGCGAAAGCGAGCAAGCGGATGGGCTTTCCGTTGTTTGAAGATTATTAACTTTCCTCCACTACAGGATTAACGCAAGGAGATTCAAATGTTCGAAACACCCCTCACCGACGTTTCGGTTGGCGAAAAACAGCAGGACCGAAAAAACGAGAAACGCGGCCTGACGTTCCAGCGCTATTTTACGAAACCCGGCGTCCATCCGTTCGACGAAGTTGGATGGGAACTCCGGAACGCCGTCATCTCGAACGAGAAAGGTGAGAAGATTTTCGAGCAGAAGGAGGTCGAGATCCCGAAGTCGTGGTCGATGACCGCCACGAACGTCGTCGTCTCGAAGTAT
>JBGOVN010000185.1:0-3936 GCA_041478155.1 Bacteroidota bacterium
AATGGAAACCATGGTCCGGATCGTACGAAAGGTTCGACGTCCAATGAAGAGGTTGAGGATAGATGCTCCCACTGCTTGCCGCGTTGGATTCGGATACGACATTCATCCCATGGCGCCCGGGCGGAGGCTTATTCTCGGCGGCGTGCGCATTCCTCACAAATTCGGCCTGTTAGGCCACTCCGACGCCGATGTGCTCATCCATGCAATCTGCGACGCTCTCCTCGGTGCGGCGGCCCTGGGGGATATTGGAAAACATTTTCCTAACACGGACAAACGATTCAAGGGAATATCGAGCGTAACGCTCTTGCGTTTTGTCGGGACTCTCCTCAGAAAAAAGCAATTCATCATTCACAACGTCGATTCGACCGTCGGCCTTGAGAGGCCGAAGATCTCTTCTCGTACCCCTCGGATGTGTGCGAACATCGCAAAAGCGCTTCGTATTAGGCGGGATTGTGTGTCGGTGAAGGCGACCACCTACGAAGGGTTGGGGCCTCTCGGACACGGAGAAGGATGTGAGGCGTATGCCGTGGCGCTCATCGAGACGCAGCACAGGAAGTAGAGCCGTGGAAGAGTTCATTCATAAGCTTTCAGAGCTTAATCCGTTTTGGGTCTATGCGGCCGTTGCGGGCATCGCATACATCGAAAATATTTTCCCCCCCTTCCCGAGCGATGTCATAGTCGTTGCAGCAGGATCGCTCATCGCGATGGGGAAAATAAATTTTGGCGTTGTACTTGCGCTTGCGACCGTCGGCAGCTCGCTTGGGTTTATTACTATGTACGAAGTCGGCAATTGGTTCGGGGAAAGAATCCTGGAAAAAGGGAAGATCAAGTTCCTTCCCACGGACCAGGTGCACAAGGTGGAGCGTTGGTTCCGCGTTTACGGATATTGGGTCATCGCCGCAAACAGGTTCCTGGCAGGCACCAGGGCGGTCGTCTCGTTCTTTGCCGGCATGGCGAAACTCTCGCTTCCCCGGACAACCGTCCTGTCGTTCATCAGCGCACTGGCCTGGAATTTCGTCCTTCTGTACGCCGGAAAAAAGTTGGGAGAGAATTGGCGCGACATCATTTTCTACCTGGAATCGTATGCACAAACGGTTACTGTAGTGTTGATCGTCGTCGTTGTGGTCTATATCGCCCAACGAGTATACCGACAACGGGGGAGGGGAAATTCTGAAACGACGAAACCCCCCTCAAACCCGCCATTGTAGGATCTCCCGTGCTCGACCTGCTCTCATCCTTCGACCGCTCCCTCTTTTACTTTTGTAACAAGACGCTCCAGAATTCTCTGTTCGATATTGTCATGCCGTTTATGACCGACCTAAACAAGCAACCGTTCGCCCTCGCCGCTCTCGTCATCGTCCTGATTCTCATGATAGTGCGCGGAGAGCGTCCCGTTCAGCTTGCGGCCGTACTTCTCATCCCTACAATCCTCTTCAGCGATCAGCTCAATAGTTCCGTGCTGAAATTTTTGGTGGTCCGCGGACGTCCGTGCAGGGAACTTCTTGACGTTCATCTCCTCGTGAGTTGCGGAAGCGGATACTCCTTTCCCTCGTCCCATGCCGTCAATAATTTTGCGGGGGCGCTCGTGCTCAGTTATTTCATACCAAAGGGTACGTGGGGATTCTTTTCTTTCGCCGCTCTTGTCTCGTTCTCACGCATCTATGTCGGCGTACACTACCCTTCGGATGTACTCGGAGGAGCGGTGATCGGCTTAGCGTGCGGCTCCTTCATCATCCTCGTGTTTCATGCGGGTGAGTATCTTCTCCGGCGACGCAAAACTCGCGCCGGGCCCGCGAGGCCCACGAGGCCCGCGAGGCCCACGAGGCCCGCGAGGCCCATGAGGATTGACGCGTGACATCAAGCATCCTCGGCCCGGAGATGCGTCCCGCTCGAACGAATCTGATTCTTGCCCTCAGCTCGGGGTTCCTCCTGGGCTGTTCATTCCCTCCGTCGCCGTTTTATTCTCTCGCATACGTCGCATTTATCCCATTCTTCGTCCTCCTCGAACGGATTCGCTCGAACGTCGATTTGGCTCGATACTCGTTTGTATTCCTCTTCATCTTCCATTGCTCCACAGTCTATTGGGCCGGTGGATTTACTCATATGAAGGACCCGTGGATGATGACCGCCGGGTTGGCGCTTCTCGTCATCCATCCATTTCTTTATTTTCCTTCCATCTTTCTTTCCTCATTCGTCCGAAAAAGTCTCGGACGAATTCCTGGACTCGTCTCGTTCGCATTGTTCTGGATATCGTACGAATACATTCATTCCGTCGGTGAATTCACGTTCCCATGGATGACGGTCGGCAATAGCCAGGCGTACGACACCGCAAGGATCCAGATAGCAGAATACACATCGACCTACGGCCTCTCATTCCTCATCTTCACGTTCAACATTCTGGCGTACTTCATTCTTATTCACGTTTCCTCGGATTATAAGAAACTACGTTCGAGGAATGTTATTATTTCCGTGACGGCCTTGATCATACTCTACGTGGCTCCATTGATCTACGGCAGGGTGATCATCGCAAGGAATACGGAAAATCGGGGCAGGGTCGTGAGGGTGGCCGTTCTTCAACCGAACATCGACCCGTGGGAGAAATGGGGGGAGGGGTTCCAATCGAAATGGACAAGCTACGTCCGCCAGCTTGATACATGCCTTGCGGAAACTCGTGTTCTTGCAGCCGGATCACCCGATTTGATCGTCTGGCCTGAGACCGCAATCCCATTCCAGATCTTGTTGCCGCGCTATGCTATGCAGTTTGAGAAAGTCTTAAGAACTGTGGACAGCGTAGGTATCCCGGTTTTTACGGGACTGGCTCATGCTGAGTTTGTCGATTCTGCCCATTCTTCTGTGACGGCTCAGCGGTACGAATCGTCAAAGATCTACGTTGAACACTACAATTCTGCGACGTTGATCGAACCGGGGAGGAGGGTTGGTGAAGTCTATAAGAAAATGGTTTTGGTGCCGTTCGCGGAGAGGATTCCATATGCCGCCACGGTGAAATTTTTGATCGAGCCGTTAAAGTGGAGCGTTGGGATCAGCAGTTGGGGAATGGGCAAAGACACGATCGTGTATGACTTGAGGCTTCGCGAAGGAGCGAGCGTACGATTTTCCGGTATGATTTGCTATGAGTCGGTCTATCCGGATTTCGTCAGACAATTCGTAAAAAGAGGCGCGGAGTTTCTCGTCGTCATAACGAACGACAGCTGGTGGGGAAAAACCTCCGGAGCGTATCAACATGCTGCGTTCGCCGCCCTTCGCGCTGTCGAGAACCGGCGATGGGTCGTTCAGTGTGCGAACGGTGGAATCTCAGAGTTTGTCGACCCGGTCGGAAGAGTTCACAGCTCGAGTGAACTGTTCACCGAAGCCGGCTGGGTCGGCGCCGTCCAGGCGCGTGATGAGATGACATTCTACAGCATTCACGGAGATCTGTTCGCTCAGTCGTGTTTGTTTTGCTCGCTTGTTATCGTTATTTTAGCCCTGTATCAATTGGTTAGGCTTTATCTTTCCAGAAAGAATGCGCGGCCATGAACGTAGACGGGTTCATCGATTTGCGGAGCGACACGGTTACGAAGCCGAGTGCAGCCATGAGGCAGGCGATGGCAAATGCTGAAGTCGGCGACGACGTCTACGCTGAAGATCCGACCGTGAACAAGCTTCAGGAAACTGTTGCTGCCTTGCTTGGAAAGGAAGCTGCGTTGTACGTGCCGACGGGTGTCATGGCAAACGAACTCGCGATAAAAGCGCAGACCCAGCCGGGCGATGAGGTCATCGTCGAGTCGGGCTCTCACATTTTTAACTACGAGACCGCCGCCCCCTCGATGGTCTCGCAGGTGCAACTCCACACTGTTTATGGAAAGCTTGGTGTTCTTCGGGTTGAGGACCTTGTTCCTGCGGTGCGAGGAACTGCCTACTACATGCCGCGCACCTCTC
>JBGOVN010000120.1:0-4961 GCA_041478155.1 Bacteroidota bacterium
AATATCGTGCGAGCGTTCTGGTTTTCATTATTTGTTGCCATGGCAGGCTGCGCCGGCGCATCGGACACCGCGGGACCCGACTACGAGGGAGAGATCAAGATCAAGCTTATCGATGCTCCTGCAGCATTCGACCAGATCAACATCGTCGTACAACGAATTGAAATCCACAGAGGAACCTTCAGCAGCGACAACGGTTGGAGAGTCATTAACGACCAAACGACGACCTACGACCTCCTCAAGCTTCGCAACGGTGTGAGTGATACCATCGTATTTACCAAGACGCCCATTGGTACGTACGACAAGATCAATGTCAGGTTCGGTATTTCAGATGTCGTCGTTGACGGTTTTCGTCGTACTCTGCTCATCCCGCCGGAGCTTTCCGACGGATTCAAAATCTCGTTCCCGTTCACCATCGAGCAGGATAAGCAATACCAGCTGACTTTTGATTTTAACGCAGGCCGCTCGGTCAAGCAGACGAGCGCGAGTCAGTACACGTTGACCCCGGTGATTCGGATCCAGGAGACACTTCTTTCCGGCTCAGTGAGCGGAGCCGTTCTTCCCGCCAACTCACGCTCGACGGTTTTCACGCTGGCCGGTCCGGACAGTGTTTCCACGCTCGCCGACACAACCGAAAACAACGGCTCGTTTGAGCTCGTTGACATACCAGAGGCGACATACAGCATTTATATCGTTCCTTCCGTGCCATCGTTCAAGGACACCATCATTACCGGAGTCCAGGTCATTCGACAGCATGACACCAATATTGGTGTTATCATACTTCGACCTAATCCCTAGTCTCTTCCCCTCCCCGTCATCAAGCTATTCCAGGTTGGTTGCGTGCAATCGGTTGCAAGAGATGCGATCGATTGGTATATTAAGTACGTGTCCCATGATTTCCGCAGAAGTTCTCGCCGTGAGATTTTGATTTCATTCCGGAGAATTCACCCATGACAAACATTGCCCAACTCTTAGGTAGCGATGCGAAGTTCCTTCTCGAACACAAGTGCAAAACTATCCCGAAGGAAGTACTCTACCTGCCTGGTCCGGATTATGTCGACCGCGTCTATACGCTTTCGGACCGACCGACGCAGGTTCTGAAAAATCTCCAGCAACTCTTTAACTATGGAAGACTGGCGGGGTCCGGCTACTTATCGATTCTCCCCGTCGACCAGGGTATCGAGCATACCGCCGGCGCGTCGTTTTCGCCAAACCCGGAGTACTTCGACCCGGAGAATATCATAAAGCTGGCCATCGAAGGCGGATGCAATGCAGTCGCATCGACCTTAGGCGTCCTCGGTTCCGTGGCGAGAAAGTACGCACATCGAATACCGTTCATACTCAAGATTAACCATAACGAGACTCTTTCGTATCCGAACACGTACGACCAGACGTTGTTTGCGGATGTCGACCAGGCGTTCGAAATGGGAGCCGCAGCCGTCGGTGCGACGGTGTATTTCGGGTCAGCCGAGTCGCGCCGCCAGATCTGGGAGATTAGTCAGGCGTTCCACCAGGCACACAAGCTCGGGATGGCGACAATCTTGTGGTGTTATACGCGAAACCCGGCGTTTAAGACAAAGGAAAAAGATTATCACGTCGCGGCCGACCTGACAGGCCAGGCCAATCACCTTGGAGTGACGATCGAAGCCGATATCGTCAAACAAAAACTCCCCGAGAACAACGGCGGTTTTACGGCCCTGAATTTCAGCAAAACCAGCAAGAAGGTCTACGAGCAACTTTCTTCCGACCACCCAATAGACTTGACGCGTTATCAGGTTGCCAATGGCTACATGGGACGTGCAGGGCTGATCAACTCAGGCGGAGCTTCGAGCGGGGAAGGCGACATTGCGGAGGCGGTCCGAACAGCCGTCATCAACAAGCGTGCGGGGGGAATGGGGTTGATCTCAGGCAGGAAGGCTTTCCAGCGACCCATGAAGGATGGGGTTCAGATCCTCAACGCTATTCAAGACGTATATCTTTCAAAAGACGTCACGGTTGCCTGAAGAAGTTGTAGGGTGGTTGCACAATCATAGAAATGCTGAATCGAACACACGAGCTGGTAAGGCGTCGATCGGGCAACTCGACGCCTTTTGCATTTTTAGCGAGGAAACGTCAAGGTGAATGACCTCCAGTGCATTATTTTCGACCTCGATGGGACTCTGACACAGACGAATCGTTTGATCTACGACTCGTTCAATTTTATTGCGGAGAAATATCGCGGGAAGATCTTTTCGGACACTGAAATCAATGCAATGTTCGGGCCGCCGGAGGAAGGAGCCCTCCTCGGCGTCGTTGAGCGCGACCGGCTTGAATCGGCCATGGACGAGTATCTCTCGTTCTACCGGGCGAATCACAGCTCGCTGGCACATCTCCATCCTGGCATTGAAGAACTCCTTAAGTACATCAAGGACAGGGGAAAGAAGATTGCACTGTTCACGGGAAAAGGAATTCATACGACAACGATTACGCTGGAAGAATTTCAACTCCACCAGTATTTTGACTTTATCGTGACGGGGAATGACATCGTAGAGCATAAACCGTCGTCGGAAGGAATCCGAAAGATCATGAAACATTTTTCGCTTCGCCGGGAGGAAGTTCTGATGGTAGGAGACGCCGTTGTGGACATCAAAGCTGCTCGCGCGGCGGGGGTGCGCGTTGCGGCAGTCGTTTGGGATTCCTATGCGAAAGAGCAAGTACTCGCGATGAACGCCGATTTTGTCTTTCACAGCGTCGACGAGTTCTCGAGGTGGCTCAAGGGGTTTCTATGATGGATCCGACGATGTTTTCTGAGGAACAGCCGCTGCCGCTCTTCTGGGGCACTGTGGCAAAATACGGACTAGGGATAGCCGTAATGATTTTTTATTTCACGGTGGTGATGCATTTCCAATATACCCCCGACGACACCTATATCTATCTTCAGTACGCAAAAAACCTCGCGCATGGGAACGGGTTTACGTTTAACGTCGGAATGCCCACCTACGGTGTCACAGGCCCACTTTGGGTGCTGTTGATTGCTGCCGGTGCAGCTGCGGGCCTCGACCCGTTCATGGTCGCGAAGACGTTCGACATCGTGTTCGCCAGTTTGTCTATCGTCCTTCTCCAAATCCTCTCGTTTGCGGTCATCCGAGACCGGCTCTACGCATTCTTCGTGGCCTGGGTATTCTCCTTCGACGCATGGTTTCTGCGCTGGTCGAGCTCGGGCATGGAAACGTCCCTCGCAATTCTGCTCGCACTCGCGACGGTTTGGTACGTCTTCCACAGGGAGTATTACCTGGCGGCGTTCGCATGCGCTCTCCTTACACTGGTTCGCCCGGAGGGATTCTTGCTCTTCCTTGTTCTCCAGATTGACAATTACCTGGATGTGCGCCGGAATGGTGTTTCTCTTCGCTATGTGCTCTTACCCGCCGCCGTTTTTGCCGCTCTGATTCTTCCTTGGCTGATATATTCCTACTCATACTTCGGCACTCTCGTGCCCAACACACTGGCTGCAAAATCCGGCCACCATTTCGATCTCCGAGAGCTCTGGAACTCGACCGTCGGCATTGCGAAGATCATTGGCGGAACCCAGTTGATGTCGTTTACGCTGATGGTAGTTTGTCTTGGTGTGGTTCTCTCTAAGGCAGGAATTCAGAGTCTCTGGGAGGTTGCATTTCCTGTTGTCTGGGTGCTCTTGCTGCTGGTTGGATACATCGTGCAGGATGTCCAGGTCGTGTCAAGGTACCTCCTCCCAATAACGCCGTTTATCATTCTGTACGCATTCTGGGGACTGAAAAAAGTGGAGGAAGGATGGAACATCCCTCTGCCTCGCATGCGGGCACTCCTCTTCGCAGTTGCAGCCTTCTCCCTCGTGCAGAATACATTCGTGTACAGGACGGAAATCGTGCCTCACGTTGTCAGTTTTTCGGCAGGCATGAACCAATGCTTGCGACCGATCGCCTACTGGCTGCGCACGAATTCGCCGCAAGATGGTTCAGTCGTAGCGCCCGACGTCGGATTGCTCGGCTATGTTTCCGAAAAGACGATCTACGACCCGGCGGGATTGATAACGCCGAACGTGCGGAAGGCATTCGATTCCGTCACATACGACGAGGGGATGATCGGCCGGCGCTACGCACGCGTCGTGCACCCGGACTTTGTCGTGGACAGGTCAAGTACCAAAGAGCGCCTTTCGTCGGATTCATTGCTCCCGATCATGACGGCAGAGTTTCCCGGGCTGGGGATCAGTAACCCGGGGACTGTTTTTTATACATTATACAAGGCGGTCAAATGAAAAGCGTTCTACTCGCTTGTACGGTTCTCGTGTCGTCGTGCTTCTCACAGGAAATTCTTTCGGATCGGATCAAGTCCTTGCGCGTTGCCGGGAGCTTGTCGGGGCGATTTCCCGTCGTCCTGCTCGCGGGGTCTCCAATGACAATCTCGTTTGACATCGACGAGCCGAGTCCCGCAGACTTTCGATTGAAGTTCTACCAATGCGATAAGGATTGGAATGTGATGGACAATTCGTTCCTCAACGATGAACTGAGGAATACCACAAAATTTCCGTTGCCCAACGAGCCGGCGCCCGCAGGCGTGCAGCACTACAGATTCAGCTATCACGTTCGCGTTCCGGGTTTCCCGGGTATAGAACAGTCTCTCTATTCTGGAAACTACCGTTTTGAGTTATGGGATAAGGACATCACGGTCTTACTCGCCCGCGGAAAGTTTTTTGTCGCCGAGCGACATTCCGATTCCGATCTCAAGGTTTACAATCGCTACCTTCCGTCAGAGGTAGCCCCGCAGAATCAGGTTAACAAAATCGTGGTTCGGTATACACCACCGGACAACGGAATTGCCAATCCGGACCGGATCATCGCAAATTTTGTCAGGACAGTCGCCATCTATAAAAATAGGGAAGTAGAGTTTCCGTATATTATAGACGTCGACGACCGGAATCCGAATACCTTCGTGGAGGGCTTTGGAACCGA
>JBGOVN010000056.1:0-6717 GCA_041478155.1 Bacteroidota bacterium
ATTCGTGAAGCATAAACTTTGCTTCAAGGGACGCCATGCCGGGTGGAGGATGACTCTGGCCGCCTTGTGCGTTGCATTGCTCTTGCCGGAATTGGGCCGTGCGCAGAATCTGACGAACACGGGCAGGATCGTCAACACCGGTTTGCTCCGGGTGAAGGGTCAGACCATAGGTGTCACAGACTCCCTCCTCGGGACATTCGAGTTGGCGGGCGCGAACCAATCGGTTCCTGCCACGTTTTTTAAATCCCTGAATCTCATTGGGTCCGGGACAAAAACTGCCCTTGGCAATATTATTGTTTCAGATACAGCAACAGTTGCTCCGTCGGTGACATTCCAGATTCCATTCGGCTCAGTAGTAACACTTGACTCGGCTCGAGGGCGCGTAGCGGAAAATGGTTACGTCATTGGTGCAATCCGCAAAACCGTGAATCTGGCTGGCGCGACAACGAGTTCCGATTTTGGAGGAATAGGACTGTCCATCCAATGGAACGGCACAGCCCCTGGCATCACCACCGGTAAGCGAACGTCAGGCACATCGGTAAGCGCGAACGGCAAACAATCGATCAAGCGATATTTTGATATTCAGTCGGCTTCGGACACTTCGGCAAACCCGACACTGACGTTCTCCTATGCGCCGAGTGAAGCTGTCGGTTCCAATACCGCGACCCTTGACCTGTGGCGCTCGCCCGATAACGGGGCTTCCTGGCGTCGACAGAGGGTGACGCGTGGTACGAACCAGCTTACGAGGAACGCTGTACGGTTATCCGGACGATGGACAGCTGCCGATGACCTCAACCTGCTCGGAACGTCCAAGTATGAATTTGAAGCGGATACGCTGAACCTTTTCGTAGGCAATGCTCAGACGCGTCCGTTGCGTTCTACCCTCAATCCATTCGTGATTCAAGTACGTGATGGCTTTGCTCAATCTGTTCCCGGAGCAACTGTCCAGTTCAGCATAGATACAATTCCCTTGGGAGCTGTTGGTCAGACGCTCAGCGCGTTGAGCGGCGTGAGCGATCAGAACGGCTATGTATCAACGCAATTGCAACTGGGCAACGTCCCAGGCCGTTACGTCGTGTTTGCACAGGTTTCGGGTGTAAGCAGTGCCGTAGGTAGATTCTTCGCAACCGCGAAGGCTTCGGCACAGATTCTCGCAAAGCTGAACGGTAACGGCCAGGTCGATTCGGTCGGTTCCTTCCTGCAACCATTTAAAATACTGGCCAAGGATTCCTCCAACAACCCTGTCGAGGGAGTCGATGTTCGATTCAAAATTGTCAGCGCTCCCTCCGCCGACGGAGCTCTCAGCGATACGACTGTTGTTTCCGATTCACTGGGCAGCGTAAAGACAACGCTGAAACTTGGCAGCAAGATCGGTACCTATAAAGTTCTTGTCTACTCGCCCGATGTACCGGCAGTAACGGACACGTTTGCGGTTATCGCGACACACGGCGCCGCGGCGAAATTGCTGCTCGCAGGCGGAGATGCACAGGCTGACACAATCCTGAAGGTTCTACAGCCTATAAGCGTCGCCATCATGGATGCGAACAACAACCCTGATTCGAACGCAACAGTGACGTTTAACATCTCGCAATTCCCGGCGGGTTCGCAGGGGCACGCGCTCACCGCACTGACGGCGAATACTGACGCGCTTGGCCGCGCTTCAACGCAGTTGACGCTCGGGAGCAAGGTTGGTACCTACACGGTTACGGCAGTTTCGAAAAACCTGCTGAACGCTTCTCAGGAATTCACAGCCAATGCCAGCTCGGGTGTCGCCGCCGCGTTGGATTCTGTCCGCGGCGCCGGACAGAAGAAGTCCATCCTGGCCTTCCTCGATACGGCGTTCGTTGTGCGCGTGGTTGATATCGGCGGCAATCCGAAGTCCGGAATTCCGGTGAACTTCGCGATGAGCGCGAGACCGAATGGTGCACAGCTTGATTCGCTGAGCAAAACTGTCGACACGACGAATGCGCTTGGCGAGGCCTCGACAGTTCTCAGGCTAGGTTCGAAGGTTGGTTCGTACTCAGTGACCGCGACAGCGTCCGTCTTGGCGGGCCAATCGCGAATCTTCTCGGGCAACGCACTTGCCGGAACCGCAGTTCTCGCGGTGAAGAGTTCGGGCGACGGCCAGAAGCGCAATATCGGCGATGTGCTTAATCCATTCGTCGTCATTGTAACGGATGCGGGCGGCAATCTTGTCCCGAAAGCAATCGTTGAATTTGCGACCTCTTCGGTACCCAACGGAGCGATGGGATACGCGCTGAGCAAGACATCCGATACCACCAATGCGCTCGGTCAGGCCTCGACGATGCTGATGCTCGGTAACAGGAGCGGCGCGTACAAGGTGCTCGCGACAGTCGATAACTTGCCGAGTGCACTGTTCACCGCAACGGCGCAGTTTAACATTGCTGATGCCAATAACGATGGCGGAGTCGATATTGCAGACCTGACGGCGATAATCGACCAGATAATCGGAAAAGACACGCTGACGGGGTACAATTTCGCCAGAGCAGATATCAACGGCGACGGACAGATAGACGCCAGAGACGTCCAGTTGCTCGTGACCAAATTGGTGACGAACGATTGGGGTCCGGCCGATTCCCTTATCGGCGCTATCACGCAGGGCTCGCGCAAGACGGCACAGATACCGACAATCGCCGCGGCCAAGGCTCTCGGCCCGCCCGCTATCACAGCCGCCGGTCAGTTTGAGATCACTGCAAAGGGTCTGCGATTCAACCTGTCTAACGACATTCCGGTCAAGGGCGTTGAACTGATCCTCGTTATGAAGAATCCGGTCAATGTCACCAAGCCTGACGTCGTGTTCAAGCGGGGAGAACAAATGACTCTGCGCGTGAGCTCGGTGGGTGATACGGTGCGTCTCATCGGTTACAACCTCCAGAACGTGCCGATCGACACTGGTAGCGGCACTCTATTCCGGTTGCCCATCATCCTCAAGGATTCAAGCGATATCCTGTCGACCCGGGTTATCTTGAGCGTTGGGAACAATTTTGCGGCAGGTATACCGACGGGCAGCCTGGAGTTCGTGACGCCAACCTATCCGAAGGACTTTACGCTGCTCCAGAACTATCCGAATCCGTTCAACCCGTCGACGACGATTGAATACGACATCCCGGAGGTCGATGGGAAGATTCCGCACGTCTCTATTCAGATCTTCAACATCCTCGGCGAGAAGGTCAAGACAATCGAGAGAAGCGACCGGGACGCCGGACATTATAAAGTAACATGGGATGGGACGGATGAGCGAAACTCACGCGTTACCTCGGGAGTCTACTTCTACAGACTGCTCTCCGGTAATCACGTGATTTCAAAGAAGATGGTAATGGTGAAGTAATCAGGATCCCCGTACTGCGACGATACTAGAGGAACTATGATCCAACGTTCGAGAAAAAAGGGCTTTCAAACGATTGCCGGACTCTTAATAGCCGCAATCCTCTTGAATTCCTGCGCAACGACGAGTCGCTTCAGTGCCGGCAAGGGCAACAAATACCAGTATACGTTTAAAATGGTAGCGCCCGAGGGAACAAAAGACTTGCTCTTCCAGGACGACGCCGTAATCGTACAATTCCGATTCGATGAGGCGGCGATCAAATTCCAGCTTCAGAATATCTCCCAATCGGACGCAGTTATCGACTGGGGAAAAATGGCGATCGGAGTCAACGGTAGATTCTATTCAGTTCGTCATGCAGGCAATTTGTACTCTGACAGCAGTGCAAAGCCTTCACTGCAAGTACCCTCGATGGGTTATGTCCGTGATCTCGGCATTCCGAGAGAAAATATCTATTTTGACGGGGATCGATGGGTGGAACTCGACCTTCTTCCGACGACGGATGCCGGCTCCGAAGTCGTACGGAAGGAAATTCAACAGAGCATCGGCCGTGCGATCAGCTTTATTCTTCCGCTCGAGGCCGGAGGTGTCAACAAGACCTACCACTTCGAATTTCAGGTCGTCTCCGTCGAACACATTTCATGGAAAAACTATCATCCGGTTAAACGAGAGCCGCCGCCTCCTCAGAAACAAGAGGGTCTGCAGTATCTGGACCAGGTGACGACGGCAATCATCGCTGTAGGTCTCCTGGGATTTGCAGCCTTTGTTTTGTCTGTGAAAAAGAGCCCTCCGTCCGAGTGACGAGTCGTAGGGAAGGGCCCAAGAATTTCGACGTTCTGGAAGTGCCCTGCGAGTCGTAGAGGAGGCGATAGACACTTTCGTGATGACACTTCCTGCCTCTCCCGCACCTCCCGAGAGTGAATGACCCCCTTCATTGCATTTCAACCCTCTTCTTTCTACTTTCTCGTCACTTCAATTTTCCAGAGAGGATACATGCAAGAATGGAACTAACGTTCTTTGGCGCTGCCCGGACTGTCACGGGGTCGATGCATCATGTGGCGGTGAATGGCAATACGCTCTTGCTCGATTGCGGCCTGTTTCAGGGAAGGCGCCAGGAATCATACGACCGGAACAAGAATTTCCCGTTCGATGCCTCTTCGATTCACGCCGTAGTACTCTCGCACGCGCATACCGACCACGCAGGGAACTTGCCCAACCTCGTCAGGAGCGGGTTCCGCGGACCCATTTATACGACGCCGGCCTCGCGCGACCTTTGCAACATCATGCTCTACGACAGCGCCTACATTCAGGAGAGGGACATCGAGTATGTGAATAAGAGACACCGGTTGCACAAAGAGCCCCCGGTCGAGCCTCTCTACACGCCAGAAGATGTTCGGGCAACACTTGGACAGTTTGTGAGTGTGGAGTACGGTCGGAAATTTGGGGTGGCGGATGGGGTCACAGTAAATTTTTCTGACGCCGGCCACATCCTCGGCTCCGCGACAGTCACATTGGATATGGAAGAGAAGGGAAAGTCGAAACGTCTTGGTTTTACGGGAGACCTGGGACGGAAGAATACCCCCATCTTGAAAGACCCCGAACCGATGGCGGACGTCGATATCCTCATTTCCGAGAGCACGTACGGAGGAAGGATTCACGAGCCGATCACCGGAACAAAGGACGCGCTCCTGGCGGTCGTTCAGCGGACGATGGACAGGGGAGGCAAAGTGATTGTCCCCTCGTTCAGCCTCGGGAGGACACAGGAATTGGTCTACACACTGTTCGAGCTATTCGACGAGAAGAAACTTCCTCCCATTCCAATCTATGTCGACAGTCCCCTGGCAGTGAATGCAACAGAAGTTTTTCGCATGCATCCGGAATGTTTCGACGCTGAGATTCTCTCCTACCTTCAGCACAACGAGGACCCTTTCGGATTTGGAAGACTAAAATATGTCCGCTCGGTTGATGAATCAAAAGCGCTCAACGATAAGAAAGAACCGTGCATGATCATTGCCGCATCGGGCATGTGTGAGGCCGGCAGAATTCTCCATCACCTGGTGAACAACGTCGGTGATCCGCGCAATACAATCATGATAGTCGGTTTTCAAGCCGAGCAAACACTTGGCCGCAGGCTGGTGGAACAACGTCCCGAGGTGAAGATTTTCGGAGAATTGTATAAGCTCAAAGCGGAGGTGGTAGTCCTCAACTCGTTCTCTGCTCACGCAGGCCAGGATGAGTTGGTGCGGTTTATCGGTGCCATGGACAGACAACGGCTAAAGAACATTTTTCTGGTTCATGGAGAAGTCTCACAGGCTGAAGCTCTCTCGGCAAAGCTGAACGATCTGAAATTCCCGAGCATCAGGATTCCCGAGCGCGGGGAAAAAGCGGGCATTTCAGCATGAGACTGCTCGTGACCGGCGGCAGCGGATCGCTCGGGACGTACGTTGTCGAGGAGTTATCGAAATCTCATACGGTTGAGATACTGGATGTACACAATCCACGAGGACGCCACAACCAATTCGTCCGCGCCGATATTCTGAGTCTTTCGACCCTCACGAAAGTCATCCGCGACTACGATGCGGTCATCCATCTCGCAGGAATTCCCCACCCGCTCAACGAGCCGCCGGAAAAAGTTTTTCAGGTAAACACTGTCGGGACGTTCAATGTTCTCGAAGCGTGCGCCCTCAACGGCATCACGAAGATCGTATTCATGTCGAGTGAGTCCACTCTCGGTTTTGCTTTTTCCAAAACGAGAATGTGGCCGGAATACATTCCCATCGATGAAGAGCATCCATTGCGCCCTCAGGACCCTTATGGGTTGAGCAAGGTTTCGTGCGAATTGCTCTGCGCTGCCTACACCAGGACGTACGGGATTCAGACCATATGTCTGCGCGCTCCGTGGATTTGGGTACCCGAAGAAAAGGAAATCGCCATCTACCGGACGCTCATACGAGATTTCTCCCTCTGGTACAAGAATCTTTGGGCTTACATCCACGTGTATGACGTGGTGCAGGCGCTGCGGGCGGCAGTCGAGAGCGAGCCTCTCCCGCAGCACGAGGTGTACTTCATCGCCGCGAAGGAAAATTGGACAGGGAGAGAAAGTCGCGAATTGTTGAAGGAGTTCTATCCGGAAACTGGAAAAATCTCGGAAAGATTCACGGGGGCTGCATCGTTGATCTTGACCGAAAAAGCAAAACAGGTGTTGAATTTTTCCCCCGCCTATGGGCGAAAAGACCTCGGCCTTTAGACAAATCAGAGAATCGTTCCTGCCTCATGCCCAAGCCCTTTCTGATTGATACTGACGCCGGTGTGGATGATGCGCTTGCACTCATCGTTGCACTCCGCTCGCCGGAAATTTCCGTGAAGGCGATAAC
>JBGOVN010000005.1:0-13815 GCA_041478155.1 Bacteroidota bacterium
CTCTTGATGAGCTTCTCGTACTCTTCAAACAGTGGGAGTTCCCAAACTCGCTCGTAGGTCGTCTCTCCTGCTTCTCGAATCCTCGCCATAAGTCCGGCATCGTTGCCCATCATACCTGTCGCATAGTGTCCCAACGCTACGACGACAGCACCGGTCAACGTCGCAAGGTCGATGACTGCGGCGGGCTTGAAGGTTCCGGCATAGCCCAATGCATCGGCTAGAATGAGCCGGCCTTCAGCATCCGTATTGTCGACTTCCGAAGTCTTACCGCCGTAGTGCCGGATAATGTCGCCCGGCCTGACAGCGCTTCCGCTCGGCATATTTTCCACGGCAGGGATGAGGCCGACGACGTGTACCTGGAGTTTTAACCGGCTGATTGCTTCGAATGTTCCAATCACGGCCGCCGCCCCCGACATATCCATTTTCATCTCCGACATCGCTGCGGAGGGTTTGATGGAAATACCTCCGGTGTCGAATGTTACGCCTTTGCCGACAAGGACGACCGGTTTCTTTGAGGGCTCTCCGTATTCGAGAACGATGAAGTGAGGAGGTTTGGAGCTTCCCTGACAAACACCGATTACCCCCCCCATCCCAAGCTCCTCGATCTCGTTTTCCTCCAGGATTGTTGCTTTGAAACCGTTCCGCGCTGCGCACGCTTGAGCTGCTTTGGCGAGCGTTTCAGGATAAATTTCATTTCCGGGAGCATTCGAAAGATCGCGGGCGAGAACGGTCGCTTCGCAAATGATTTGCGCTCTTGAAACGATCTCACCTGCGCTTGAAGAGAACTTCGGCTCTTTTGAGGAAAGGATGATCTGCTGTATCGACCGGTTATCATCGTCTTTCTTTGTCAGGTACTTGTCGAACTTGTACAGCGAGAGATAAGCACCTTCGACGAATGCGGTGATCGATTCAGTCGGGGTAAATTGGACCTGCGGTAGGCTCAACGCAAGAGTTGAAGTACGTAAAGCTCGCGCCTTCCTTGCGGCAGTAGCCGCCGCGCGGCGACATTGTTCAAGCGTGAGTTTCTTCTGTTCGCCCAGACCCACAAGGAGGAGTCGTTTCGCGGCAAAACCGCGGCCGATATACACGACAGCAATTTCATCGTCCTTTCCTCTAAAATCACCCGTCTGGAGAAGTGTTTCCATCGGTGGTCCGGCCAGTCGTCGAAGGGCTGTGGTCTCACGCTCGAAGAGTTTCGAGTCTTGATGTACGAATGAGGCGACGACGTCGGCGTGGATTTGATGGATGGACCCCTTCTGGAATGAAAGCTTCATGGTTATTCCTCGAGTATGTATGCTTGAGAATGGTCGACCACCTGGGGAAGGATCTCAGCCAGCGTTGTGCTGAAGATTCGAGCTCCGGCAGCATTCTTGTGGCCGTTACCTCCGAACTCTTTTGCTAGCTCGTTGATCCAAATGTCTCCCTTCGAACGGAAATTGACTTTCACTCCGTCGTCGAGCTCTGTGAACATCATGCCGATTTGTACACCCTCGATGGACAGGGTGTAGGGCACGAACGAATCTGTGTCAACTTCCGATGTGCCTGTCTGCTTCAGCATTTCCTGCGTGATAACAATGTAGGCGAGCTTACCCTCGTGCGTCAACTTCATTGTTGCGAGCGCTTCGCCGAGAAGTCGAAGCCTGCTGAAAGACCCCCGCTCGAAGACGTGGTCATGGATGAGCACCGGGTCGGCCCCTTTCTCGATCAAATGCGCAACGATACGATGGGTTTCCGGATCTGTCTTGGGATAGCGGAACGAACCAGTATCAGTCATGATCGCTGTGTAGAGGCCGATGGCCGCCTCTTTCGAAAAATCGGTTGCGTTGAGAAAGGAAAGAAGTCTGTAGACAATCTCGCCTGTCGCAGTGGATGGTTCATCGATGACATACAAGTCGGCAAATTCTGCGGGCTCGAGATGGTGGTCGATGCAGACTTTGACCGCTTTGCTCTGAAGGACGAGGTCCGTCATGCTGACCAGACGATCCGGATGGTTTGTATCGAGAACGATGATGACATTGGCGTCGAGAATCAGCTGACTGTGGGTCCGCGAGTCGAACCGGAGAATCCTGCGGTCCGGATCGAGAAACCGATAGTTTTCGGGCGTTGCGCTGTGGTTGAGAATTCGGACATCCTTCCCCAGGGATTGAAGGTACGCTGCCATGGCACATTCGCTACCCAGTCCGTCACCGTCAGGATTGACATGCGTTGTCAGAACAAATGTTTGATTCGCGTCGACGATTGACTTGAACGATTGAAACTCCGTAATCATCTTACCACGTGCCTTTGGTTGTTATACGTAGGAACGATTCCCCGTGCAGAGAGACAACAAAAAAGGTGTGACCTCTATCGCCGAGACCACACCTCGCTTGAGAAAAATCTTTGGATCATTCGATGACCCAGGTTTCCCCCGAGTTCAAGAGCTTGACGATATCGCCTTCGCCCCGCTTCTGCTTGGCGAACTCGATTTGTTTTTCCATCCCTTCCTCATAGGTTGGCCGGTCTATGGATAGAAAAATGCCGACGGGCCTGGGGAGATGGGTTTTGTATGTCATATCGGCGAGAATGAATGAGAGCGTCGTATCCTTTTCATCGTGAACGAGCAGGTCATTGACGGAGTATGTACCATCTTTGATGGAGACTATTTCCGGCGTGAAGCCGTTGAGTCGTATTCCTTTATCGTGCTCTTTGCCGAAGACCAGTGGCTTGCCGTGTTCGATGAACACGACGTTATCGTCTTTTGTTTCCTTCTCGGTGAATTGAAAGAATGCACCGTCATTAAAAACATTGCAGTTCTGATAGATTTCGACAAACGAAGTTCCCCGATGATCCGCGGCCCTTTTCAGCGTGGCCTGTAAGTGCTTCGGATCCCGGTCGAGAGTGCGCGCGACAAACGTCGCGCTCGCGCCGAGGGCCAACGAAGCGGGATTGAATGGATAGTCGAGTGATCCGTAGGGGCTCGATTTCGTGACTTTGCCAAGCTCGGATGTGGGCGAGTACTGTCCTTTGGTCAATCCATAGATCTGGTTGTTAAACAACAGAACCTTAATATTGAGGTTCCTCCGAAGGAGATGGATAAGATGATTGCCGCCGATGCTCATGCCATCGCCGTCGCCGGTGACTACCCATACGGAGAGGTCCGGCCTCGCCAGCTTGACTCCGGAAGCGATTGCCGTTGCGCGTCCGTGGATGCTGTGAAATCCGTACGTCTCCATGTAATAGGGGAAACGGCTCGAGCATCCAATTCCCGAGATGAAGACGATCTTGTGCTTTGGGATTCCCAAATCGGGCATGATGCGCTGGGTCTGAGCAAGAATCGAATAGTCTCCGCATCCCGGGCACCAACGGACGTCCTGGTCGCTCTGAAAATCCTTCGCAGTGTACTTTACAGGTGCGGTTGCGCTGGGGTGTTCCAACACTTCATCAACGGGTGTACTCATGAGTTAACCTTTCAGGATTTCTGAAATCTTATCTTCGATTTCGCTGGCCTTGAACGGCAGGCCCTGGACTTTGTTCAGCCCGATTGCCGGCACAAGGTATTTAGCGCGAAGGACCTTGATGAGCTGTCCCAGATTCATTTCCGGGATCAGGACGTTCTTGAAACTGTAGAGGACTTCTCCGAGATTTTTCGGAAGAGGGTTCAGGTGCCGGAGATGGAGTTGAGAGACGGAATTTCCTTTTGCGCGATGACGCATCACGGCCGTCTTGATTGCGCCGTACGTGCTGCCCCAGCCGACGACCAACAAATCACCTTTCTTGTCTCCTTCGGCTTTCGCGGCGGGGATATCATCCGCGATGCGTTCGATCTTTTCGTTCCGAAGCCTGACCATGAACTCATGATTCTCCGGCTCGTAATTTACGTTGCCGGTTATATTTTGTTTTTCGAGACCGCCGATACGGTGTTCCAGGCCCGGCGTTCCCGGAATCGCCCAGGGTCGCGATAGTGTCTTTTCGTCACGAGCGTATGGATTGAAACCTTCAACTTCAGTCCTGAATTTTGCCGAGATGTCGGGATAGGCGTTGAAATCGGGGATCAGCCACGGCTCAGAGCCGTTGCCGAGATAGCCGTCGGACAGGAAAAACACGGGCGTCATATATTTTATCGCGATTCGAACTGCTTCGAAGACAGCGGGGAAACAATCGGCGGGAGTACAGGAAGCCACGATCGGGATCGGGGCTTCGCCGTTGCGCCCGTAGAGTGCTTGAAGCAGATCGGCCTGCTCGGTCTTTGTCGGAAGGCCGGTGCTGGGTCCGCCGCGCTGAATGTTGCAAACGATCAGCGGGAGTTCTACCATTACTGCCAATCCGAGTGCCTCCGTCTTCAACGCGACACCGGGCCCGCTCGTAGTCGTGACACCCAATGCGCCGGAAAATGAGGCTCCAAGCGCAGACCCAATTCCGGCAATCTCGTCTTCGGCCTGGAATGTCTTAACGCCGAAATGTTTGTACATCGAAAGCTCGTGCAGAATATCGCTCGCCGGCGTAATCGGATAACTCCCGAGGAACAAACTGAGGTTTGCTTTCTTCGCGGCCGCCATTAAACCCCAGGCGGTGGCCTGGTTGCCGGTAATATTCCGATAACGTCCGGGGGCAAGCTTCGCCGGGCCAACCTCGTAACGAACTTTGAATATTTCGGTCGTTTCCCCGTAGTTCCAGCCTGCCTTGAGCACCTTGCTGTTTGCTTCCATGATCTCGGGTTTGCTCGAAAACTTTTTCTTGATCCAGTCCAGTGTCGGCTCAACCGGTCTGTTGTACATCCAGTACATCATGCCGAGAGCGAAGAAGTTCTTCGAGCGGTCGACAAGCTTGCTCGAGAGGTTCGTGCTTTGGAGTGCGAAGCTGGTGAGCTTTGTTATGTCGACCTCGTAGAGCTGATACTTGGAGAGGGAGTCGTTCTTCAGGGGGTTCGACGAGTACCCAGCGAGCTTAAGATTCCTGTCGTTGAAGCCATCGGTATTGACAATGATGGCGCCGCCGTCGATAAGGCTCCCAAGGTTGACTTTTAGTGCTGCCGCGTTCATTGCGACAAGGACATCGCACTGGTCCCCCGGAGTATTGATCTCGGTGCTCCCAAAGTGAATTTGGAAGCCGCTCACCCCGAACAAGGTTCCCTACGGCGCACGTATTTCTGCGGGAAAATCGGGAAGCGTGCTCAGGTCGTTCCCGAGGATGGCTGTGGTGTTGGTGAATTGCATCCCGGTCAGCTGCATACCGTCTCCGGAATCACCGGCGAAACGAATCGTCACTTCATCAAGAATCCGTTGAGTCTTTTCCATGTGGTCCTGATTCTTTCACAATAATCGTGTGTCCGGATATCGACTTAAGAACAAAATAATGTATCGAATAGTTCAAGGAAAAACAAGGTAGTACCAATGTGCGTCGCGCGCTGGAGCCTCGGACAAAGAAAAAGGCAGAGGAGAAAAACCTCTGCCTTTAATACTGCTACTGCCGAAGCTGAATTATTCTCGTACTATCCACACCTTCACCTTGCCGGTGACTCCTCCCTGGAGTTTCACCGTAACATCGTAGATACCGAGGGCTTTCAGTGAATCTTCCAGCTCGATGTGCCGCTTATCGAGCGTGATTCCTTTTTCCTGGAGAGCGTCTGCAATCATCGAGGAGGTGACCGATCCGAAGAGTTTATCGTCCTCTCCCACTTTCATTTTGATCGTCACTGAGATTTTCTCGAGTTGCGCAGCGAGGACTTCGGACGTCTTTTTTTCTTTGTCGAGTTTCTTTGAGTGTTGTTTCTTTTCTTCCTCCAGCACCTTCATGCTGCTCGAAGTCGCCTGATACGCTATGTTGCGTGGTATCAAAAAGTTCCTCGCGAAGCCATCCTTGACGTCCTTGATGTCTCCCATCTTGCCGAGTTGTTCGTAGTCTTGCCGTAGTATGACCTTCATAGTTTCGTCTCCTTCTTCTCTTAACTTACTGCGTCGGAAACGAAGGGGAGAAGAGCAAGATGCCGTGCACGTTTGATCGCAACGACGAGCAGCCGTTGGTGATGTGAGCACGTTCCCGTGATGCGCCGGGGGATAATTCGCCCCTGTTCCGAAATGCAGCGCTGCAATCGTTTCTCATTCTTGTAATCGATAAAGGTTTCTTTGCTGTCGCAGAATCGACAGGTCCGCTTCTTACGTTGCTGCTGCTGGCGGCCCGTACCGCGCTGCGGTCCGCTTCGCCGCCCCCCGTCTCGTTGCGGTCCCCTCTGTGAACTTCCCATACGCATTGGTGCCATTCGTTGAACTCCTTTTGTCTCGTTAAGTGGTTTTCTTTTCTCGCGATTCTAGGTCTCGTCGTCCTCGTCGTCGTCCTCCGCAGGAGCTGCCGGAGCTGTAGCAACCGGAGTTACTGCGACCGGAGCGGTTGGCGGCGGTGGGGGAGGAGGAGGCGGAGGCGGCGGAATCGCCGGGGTTGAAGGGGCATCAGGCATCGACGGCTTCAGGAGGTCGGCGGGTTTGATCCGGGCCTTCAGAGCTTTCTTATCGAGCGCGACGCAGAGGAAGCGTATGATGCTTTCGTCGAGTGTGTAATGGCGCTCGAGCTTAGCGACGATATCTCCTGAGCCCGTGAATTCGAGAACGACATAGAATCCGTTGTTTTTCCTTTTCATGACGTAGGCGAAGCGCTTTCGCCCCCACTTTGCGATATCCTTCACTTCGCCGCCGTTCTTGGCGATTGTCTCCTTCACTTTCTCGATGACCGCGTCAATTTGCGCGTCGTCGAGTCCGGCGTTCACAATGAACGTGGATTCGTACGTTTGTTTGGTTTGTGTCATGCAAGGGCCCTTTGGACGTTGTGAACAATGGCCCCAACGGCTGATACTTCTATGCTCGTTGGAGCAGGGTTGATGGAAGACCGAGTCAGCCGGGAGCGTGTCGCTTATGCATCCGGCTTCTGGTTGTAGATGTTCATTGCCCTGGATATGCCTTCGGCGACGTAGCACACGCACGCGTCTCGTCCGCGTTGTACGACACTTCGGACGGTCGGAAGTTCTCCTGGCGAAAATTGATCAAGAACAAACTCTTTCATGCGCCATTTCTCTCTTGGCATCGAATCGGATGAAATCCCGCAACGCAAGCGGGGAAAAGCATCGGATTGGAGAGACTCGATGATCGAATACAAACCGTTATGCCCGCCGTCCGAGCCCGCTGTCCGCATTCGTAAAGAACCCAGCGGAAGTTGAAAATCGTCGCAGATGACCAGAAGACTCTCGAGGCGGACATTCATAGAGTCCGTCAGCGCCGACACCGCGTACCCGCTGTTGTTCATGTATGTCAACGGCTTCACGAGAGCGACGTCGTTATGTTCGATGGAACCGAACGCGACTAGCGACTCTCCTTCAGCCGGCACAAACTTAACGCGCAAGCCGTATGCAATTTCGTCGATAATCTCGAACCCGAGGTTGTGTCGCGTATTCAGGTACTCGCTCCCCGGATTTCCAAGGCCGACAAGAAGATGCATTGAGCATCAACTCGACTACTTCTTTTCCTTTTTCTCTTCCTTTGCAGGAGCAGCAGCCTTGGCTGCAGCGGCTGGCTTCGCAGAAGGTGCGCCCGGCTTCGCAGTTGCAGTGCCCGGAGCCGGTGCGGCTCCAGCTTCGGCACCCTCTTCTGGCTTCTTACCTTTTCCGATGACCTCGGGCTCGGCGGGAACGGCCGCTACCTCAGTGACAGCAACTTCAGGAGCCTTTTCAATCGTCGGAGGAACGACTGCGACAATTGTGCTCTTTCCGTTTTCAACAATTTTCACGTTGGGAACTGCGATATCTGAAACGTGAATCGATTTGTTGATTCCGAGTGTCGCGACGTTGATCTCGATGTGGTCGGGAATATTTTTTGGCAAACAAGATACCCTCAGCTTATGCAGGATATGCTGGAGAATACCCCCTCCCTTGACTCCCTCCGGGATGCCGCCGGTCAACGTCACCGGCACCTCGATGACAAGATCCTCGTCGGCTTTCAACCCGAACAGATCGAAGTGGACGGGCTTGTCAGTCACCGGGTCGAAATCAATATCCTTCAGGATGCACGTGTGTATCGAGCCGTCGTCCAATTTCAAGTTGATAACGTGCGTTGCCGAGGTCTTATACAGCGGTTTCAATTCAGCTTCCAACAACGACACGGGGATGTTGTTCTGCCCGTGGCCATAGTAAATGCCCGGCACTTTTCCCAGTCTGCGCAAGGCGTTGGCACGCTTCCCGAGTTCTTTTCGTACTTCGGCCGTTAGGGTAATTTCAGACATCGCAACCTCTCCTCGTTAATTCTTGTCTTTGTCGACATCAAATAATGAACTGATAGATTCATCCTTATGAGTACGGATGAGTGCCTCCGCGAACAGTTTCGCCGTTGAACGAACATGAATCTTTGTCGATTGTTCGCGCAACGGAAGCGTATCCGTCACGACGATTGAATCCACAACCGACCGATTGATCCGCTCAAATGCTTTTCCCGAAAGAATAGGATGTGTGCACGCGCCGTATATATTCTTCGCCCCACTTTCGCGCAGAGCCTGCGCAGCGCTGACGAACGTGCCGGCCGTATCGATCAAGTCATCCACAATTAAGATGTTCTTGCCCTCGGCGTTTCCGATAATATTGAGAACTTCCGCCTCGTTGGGCTTTGGGCGGCGCTTATCGATCAGGATAAGCTCTGCGCCGAGCCGTTTCGCGTATGACCGAGCCATCTTAATCCCGCCCACGTCCGGCGAAGCGACTGCGAGGTTCGGGATTTTCTTTTTTCGAAAATAATCCGCCAGAATAGCGGATGAGTATAAATGGTCAAGCGGAATGTCAAAAAACCCTTGAATCTGCGGGGCATGAAGGTCCATCGTAATGACCCTGTCCGCCCCAGCTTCCGTAATAAGGTTTGCGACAAGCTTCGCTGTTACCGACACTCTCGGCTGGTCTTTGCGGTCCTGGCGTGCATAGCCGAAATATGGGATTACTGCAGTTACGCGGTTCGCCGAGGCACGTCTTGCCGCATCAATCATGATCAGCAGTTCCAACAAATTGTCCGCAGGCGGTTGAGTCGACTGAATAATGAAGACATCGTCGCCGCGAATGTTGTCTGCGTATTTAACCCAAATCTCTCCGTCGCTAAAATTTCTAATCTCTGTGTGCCCAAGCTCCACTTTCGCTTCACGACAAATCCGGTCCGCCAAAGGACGGTTCGATCGTCCGGAGAATATTTTTAGCTCGCTCATCAAATAACCTTGAGTGAACGTGAAGGATTGCTTCAGAAGTCGTCGTTCCGCTGGGGTGCCAGGGTTCGAACCTGGGAATGTCCCGTTCCGTTTACACGGGACGGGATGCCTTACCACTTACCCGAACCCCGGTCGATTGCAAGTACTCTAAGTTGCCTCGACGAGCAAGTTCTCACGCTGGGGTGCCAGGGTTCGAACCTGGGAATGGCGGCTCCAAAGGCCGCTGCCTTACCACTTGGCTACACCCCAATCACTCCAGGGTGAGGGACTCAGTGTGACCGATCCACCCCAATCTTGAAAAAAAGAAAGCCCAACCGTAAAAGAGTTGGGCTTAAAATATAGCCAAATATGCGAACGAAGTCAATCGAATCTTTAACTTAACACAATAGAAACCGTGCTCTGAAAAGAGGCCTATGGCTCGGGGAGGAAAAGTATTGCATTGATCAGGAGCTTGTTGAGCCCGACCCAAAACATCCGGAATGTCACGGACTCGGCGAAAAGTATCGCGCGTCCCTTTCCTATTTTAAAGTCCTGAATATACGCCGTTCCCGCGATCTTCTTCGAACGATCAGGCCTCGCGTAACCGCTCACTTCAGTCGAGTCGTTGGAGAATCGGGCGACTGTATGGCCGCTTTCAGTAAGCTCAAGAGGAATCCCATCCTGCTTGAATACGAATATCTCAGGAGGCATCCCGAACCCAATCGGATGTGTTGTGTCGACATTCACGCGATAGATTGTTCCGGGGATTGCCGCCAGCCTGTGGTATTCCTCTTTTTCAAAGAGCGACTGGCGCATTGCCGATTCCTTTTTCGCTTTCTCCTGCTCTTTCTCCTCTTTCGTCTTATCTTCGTCTTTCTTGTCAGACTGCAGAACACCCGCAGTCAATCCGGACTTGCTCTTGACGAAGAAACGGGCAGCGCCATCGATTCCGATCAGCATTCCCCCGTTTGTCATCCATCGTTTCAAACGGTCGACTCCTGCGCTGTCGATCACCTGTCGGAGGTCTCCAGCGTCCGGAATAATGATGACGTTGTAGTGTTCCAACTCATCGTGCGTCAACTCGGATGCGCGAATCGCAGTAAACGGTATGCGATATTCCTGTTCCATCAGATACCACAACTCGCCGAAGTCATTCGAACTCACCGGGCTCTCAGCCACCACGGCAACCGTCGGTTTTTTGAAAGGTCGTATTCTGTCAGACCCGAGAGAAATTCCTTTTTCCGCAAGTCCGGTGTTGGAAGAATAAATATCGACCCCTTCAGTCGAGGCGAGACGCTCGAGGTCTGCGTAGAGCGAATCACCGTTCTGACCGACAAACACGACGACCGTTCCGGCCCGAAACGCGCGGCCGCCCATCTCGAACTGCCGCGTTGCGTACGAGAGAGAGTATCCGCGCTCCAGAAGTTGCCACGCGACAGTCGCCGCCTTGTGTCTCTCCCAGGGTATGAGATAAGCGTAGTGAGCCTTCCCTCCTGAAACCTGACCGTGAACGAGGGGCGGATCGGTGAGGATGCGGGCGGAAGCGGGGACTCCCGATTCTGTTGAAGACGCCTGTAGTCCATATGCGACAGGCATCGACCAGGCAGAAACGTCATAGTAAAATGTGTCTCGCACGGCGGCCTGCGGCTCAAGAAGTGCCTGCGCCAGTCGTCCCTGAGGTTGTCGCAGCGAAACATAGTAGGTTCCGATTGGAAACAGATCACGCGACGTTTTTTTTGAAAAGAAGCGCCGTGCTTCGATGCGAGCCGGCTCCTGCAGCTGATGAACTTCGATCCCCTGACTCAAGAGACCTGAGACCAGACGTGAGGCACGGCCGGGGTCCGAGCCTTCCTCGAGAAGAAAACCCTTGACGGTACCGGCGTAATCGACTGCCGAGCGCCAGTATTTCAGGAAATCTTCCAACCGCTCGCGCCGGTGTTTCACAGTCGTTTCGAGCGATGCAATACTTGTCGTGAAATGATTGCGTGCGCGCTCCCAAAGAGTAAGAACATGGCCATTCGGTTTTCGTACTGCAAGCCCTCCCCGCGAATGACCAGCCTGCTCGTATGTCATCCCGACAGCGCCGTTAAAGGTCGGCCAGGAATCACCGTAGCCCGGATAAAACATGTCGAACTCTTCACCGACGTAATACTGGGCACCGATCCTGTCGAAGGCCTCTGCATTTCCTTTTCCATAAATTTCTCCCCACTTCTTCACTTCGGAGGGAAGGGCTTCATGGAAGGGAGCCGTCGCCGGGAAGAAGAAGTAAGAACTCGTGTAGCCCATCTCGTGGTAATCGACGTGTGTTTGGGGCATCCACGAACGATAGAGTTTGATCCGGGCGCGTGATTCTTGCTGGGTCTGCCACGCCCAGTCGCGGTTCAAGTCGAAGAAATAATGGTTAGTCCGCCCGCCCGGCCATGGCTCGCTGTGTTCGAGCGCTTCGGGGTTGGCATTCGGGACCTGCGACGCCATTCCGTTGATCCAATGGACATATCGCTCGCGTCCATCCGGATTGATCGAAGGGTCGATGATTGTGACTATGTTGTCGAGAATGGCTGTTGTCCGCTCGTCGGTGCCGGCGCAGAGCTGATACGCGACAGCAATGGCTGCCTCAGTGGACGAAGCTTCGTTGCCGTGGACGCCGTACGACAGCCAAACGATCGCAGGGAGGGAATTGGTGAGTCGGTCGCCGTCACTCTTGGAAAGCGATCGGGGGTCGGTCAGTTTCAGGTTACCAGTCCGAATTTCCTCGAGTTGCGCAAGATTCCGTGGGGAGCTGATAATAAGAATCTGAAGAGGACGATGCTCGTAGGTTTCACCGTAGAAAACTCGTTTCACGCGGTCGCATGACGCGGTGAGCCTGTTGAGGTATTGTTCCTGGTTGCGATAGTCCGTAAACCTGCTGCCGAGCTCATATCCCAAAACTGTCGAGGGGAGGGGAATGGAGGGATTGACGGGACCTATGGGGTAGAAGCGAACGGGCTGGCTGAAAGAGGGATGACATGAGAGGAAAAGGTAGAGGAAGAGGTAAAGAATGCGCTTCATGATAGCTCCTGAAAAATTCTGATGCGATGGACTTTCAATCGATTCAAATGCAAGGAAACCGGCCGGAGCAGACACGTCACGATGCGATCGATAACGACGGTCGATTGATTTTTGAAGCCGATTTGTGTATTTTAGTATGAAATTATTTTAGGAGAACATTATGCAGGCTGTGAGTACAATCGCGTGGCCGAAGGGTCTGAGCTTGAAAAACGAAAGCATGGTTGCGCAGGCTTTCTGGGTCTCGACGTTTTCAATTCTCACTGCGCTTGGAGCACAAGTTCAAATACCTCACAACCCGGTTCCCTTTACGCTCCAAACATTCTTCGTGCTGCTCTCGGGAGCGATGCTCGGAAAACGAAATGGATGTCTCAGCATGGCACTCTATCTTCTGTTTGGAGCTGTAGGATTACCCGTTTTTTCCGGAGCCGGATTTGGTCTCGCACGTATCATCGGGCCGACCGGCGGATACCTCCTAGCATTTCCCGTTGCCGCGTTCTTCGTCGGGTATTTTGTTCCTCTCCGTCAGGAATTTCTGTGGGTCATCGGAACAATGTTGTTCGGATTGCTCATCATTTTTTCTCTGGGGACCATTCAACTGAACGAGGTGCTCATCCACAATTGGCGGGTGTCTCTTCAATCGGGGTTCTTAATATTTTCGTGGTGGGATGTTGTTAAGCTCGGCGCGGCTTCCTCGATCTTCCAATACTACCGTTCGAGGGTTAAGAAATAAGAGGTTTCAAGTTTCAGGTTTCTGGTTTCAGCTTTTTCATTGACGAATAGCGAATAGCAGTTAGGTGTTAGCGTTTAGCGGGTGCTTTCAGTCTGCTAAAGATGAACTCTTAGCTACTACTATCGGTACTAGCGCTTTACCCTCTTCATTCTGCTTGCTGTTTTCTGCATACTCCTTACTGCTTCCCTTCCTCTACCTCCACCTTTACCTCTACCTGCTTTGCTTCTTCTCTAGGATGCCGTAATCTGGTAGTTCTTCAGTCCCCAGTACGTTTCCACGGCTGAGGCCTTGAGGATCGTTGCGACCGGGATCGCGAGAAGCATTCCGGCAATTCCCATCAGCGTATTGCCGACCAGGCAAACGAAAATAACTGTGACCGGGTGCATGTCGACGGTCTTAGAGAAGCAGAGAGGTTGGACGATGACGTTGTCGAGCGTCTGCACTGCAACGGTGAGGATCAGGATGGGGCCAAACAAACGGAAGTCCCCCGTTTGTGCAATCGCCACGAGGAAGGCAGGAATGATTCCGAAGAGGGGCCCGACATAGGGTATGAGGTTGGAGATTCCCATCATGAGGCCGATCAAGAGCGCATAGTCGAGGCCGAGCACGTAGTAGCCGATGATGCTGAGGACGCCGATGATAACGGAGTCGAGAATCCATCCCCGTAAGTAACCGACGAGGTCCCGTTGGATCTTGTTGAAGACGTTCAACGTCATCTCGAAGTACTTATTTGGCACTTGCTCGATGAGCTTCTTGAGGGCGCTATCCCATTCGGCAAGAATAAAAAAAGTTATGAACGGAACGATGGCGAGGTCGACGGCAAAGGAAGCCGCTGCCGTCAGGCCTTGTTGCAGCGA
>JBGOVN010000237.1:0-3392 GCA_041478155.1 Bacteroidota bacterium
CGAATAATAAACTGAAACTTTAAACTTGAAACCTTAAATCTCAGACCTTGTTCTTCGAACTCAAAACTCAGAACCAAGAACTCACAACCTACGAGTTACAATCTACAACTTCCAACCTTTCCCTTACAACTTGTTCTTCCCCATTCCACTATTCCATCTCCTCATTCCTACTTTCCTAACTTCTCTCTCCTTCTTCCCTTCTCCTTCGGCCATCAATGTTTATCGTTTAGCTCCGGCTCTCTGCTTACTTCTTACTGCTTTCCTTCCTTTACCTTTACCTCTACCTTTACCTGCTTTTGTTTCTACCTCCTATCTCCTACTTCCTCTCTCCCCTCAGCTCTATCCTCACCCCTTCCAACGGCCAGCGGGCACGAACCTTGAGCGTATCGGTAAGAGCGCTGAGCCGCTCGGCCGGCGCGAACGGGAAGGGCAGGCCAAAATCAAACCTCCCGTTCATATTCTGGTCGCGATATGCTTGTAGCACATAACGACCCTCAAGGATCTCGGGGAAAATAAACGTTCCAGTCGTGCTTGCGATTGCGATGTACGGCCGTGAGTTTCTGTCAGCAACGTTCGACGCGGTCACGACAATCCTTCCCCCTGCATCAGCGCTCCGGGGATCCTCGACAGTTCCTTCGATACTGCTCAACGTCTCCTCGTCAAGGGTCTCGAGTCTAAAGGTCTTCGTCGAGTCGCGCGATGGTATACTCGAAAGATCCTCAACTTGCCGCATCGCGAGGGTCAACCTATACCAAGTCTTGCTCTGCAGCCGCTTCTGCGGAGTAACCACAAGAGCCTCGTCGCTCAGCCACCGCTGGGTCGATTCAATTCTTTTGCCCATGCTTTCCTCGAAACGAATTGCCTCATTCGTCTTTGTTCTGTTTACTGCGTCAGAGAAGATAATTCTGATCGACGGGAGAAGTTCGACGCCGCGAGTACTGTCGTTGACCGAGATCGAACCAATTTTCAGGCCGACTGTATCCTTTGCTCCCGAACCTGCGACGTTGAGCGTATTCGCCGTTTTATTGATGCGATTCCCGGCGAGGTCGGCGACACCTTCAACGGTAAGACGGTACGAGTGCTGACTATCCTGTCTCGCCGTTACAACCGTGAACGATGTAAGATTGGGAAGGTTGGGATACAATGAGAGAATGGGAAGAGAGTTTCTTGTAAGGGTGTCTGCAATACTCCAGTGCGAAGATACGACAGAACTCGTGTCGAGTGGCTCCGAGAACTCGGCAAAAAGATGGTTCGCGTTCTTCGCCTCGAGTTTGATCAGCCGGGGGGCAGTCGTATCCTCTTTTGACAATTTCATGTAGACGCCCCGCGTCAAGGTATCGCTCGCTGTGAGCTTCAGAGCGATCGAGGGGACCGCGAATTCATCCACCTCCCGGTCGTAAAGCAGATTGCGATACTCATCGCGCACTGCGACGATTCGATATGACCCGAACGAAAGATGGCGGAGCGAAAACGTTCCATTGGTTCCTGTCTGCGTAATGTAATCGGGCTTGATCGTTCCAGGATTCAGCGTGTCGGCGTTTATCCCGTCGATAGCGTAGGCGAAGATCATCACCCCCTCGGGTTTGTCCTCAGGCTTCATCGTATAGACTCTTCCTTCGATGGCGCCACGGTCAATGGTGGCTCCGGATGAAAATGCAAGCGTAAAAGCCTGCGCCATCCGGTTGCTGTTGTGAAGGTCGCGAATGTCTGTCCCTGCAGTAATGACGTAGGTGGTATTGTTCCGCAGCGGGTCGGTAAAGGTTATCTCGACTTCTTTGCCGCTCCAATCGAATTCCAACTCCCCGACGTACGGGGAAACAAATATGGATTCTTCAACGGTGCGTTGGTCGACGTATTTGCTGAACTCCAGGAGAATCCTCTTGTCGCGGACGTTGGTCGAATATTCTGCGGGAGCGGTAAAGATGATGGAGGGGGGCTCCGTGTCAATCGGTCCGCCCTGTGGACCTTGTTGGACTGCACACGAAATTGAGAGGAACGACAGAAGAAAGAGGAACGAGGAAGGAAGAAAAGAATGGAGGCGTTTCATCGTTCTAATTCACGAGGGGTTCGCGGGTAGCGTTCGCACGGACGATATCCACCTGCCACGAGGCGTCTTCAATGCCCGCGCTCTGCCTGTTGTCTCATTTCACGCCTCACCCGACGGAAGCTTTTCACAGCCTTCTGATGCTCGATGTAGTTCTTCGAGAAGTGGTGTCCGCCGACGCCCGTCGCGACGAAGTAGAGGTACGCGTGCTTCTCTGGATAGAGCGTTGCGACGATCGATCTCTTTCCAGGATTGTTGATAGGGCCCGGAGGCAAGCCCGTGTTCACATATGTGTTGTAGGGAGAATCAAACCTCAGGTCTTCGTAAAGCAGTCTTCGCGGGCCGTTGGGAATGACGTACTGAACGGTCGGGTCTGCTTCGAGTTTCATATGTTTCTTCAGCCGATTCCAGTACACCCCCGCGATGACGGGGCGTTCTTCATCGATTCCCGATTCTCCCTCGACGATTGACGCGAGCGTCACGACTTCATTGAGCGTCAAGGACAGTTGTTCCTGCCGTCTCTTGAGGCTATCGACGTAGAATCCTCTGAAGCCTTCGAGCATCCGTTCCACAATTTCCAATTCATCCGTCTGCCAATAAAAATTATAAGTCTCGGGCAGGAGATATCCCTCGACTGTCAAAGCTTCGACTCCGTACCTCCGAGCCATCGATGAGTCTTTGCAGAGCGCAACGATCTTGACAGAGTCGACCCCGAGTTCACGTCTAAACTTCCTGGCGATCCCTTCGATCCTCCATCCTTCCGGAATCGTCACACTGATGATCATCCGGGATCTTCCCTCCTTCATATCACGGAGGATGTCGGCGTTCGAAAGTCCCGAGGCGAACAAATACTTCCCCACTTTAATTGATCTTGTGTCACCGAGGAGCCTTCCTGCGAGCGTGAACGCCCAGCGAGTCCTGATTGCTCCTGCTGCGTCGAGTGATTCGACAGCGGCATGGAAGGATGAGCCGCGCGGAATCGTCACGACTTTCCCGTTCGGCTCGGGGTAGTTGAGCGGCATCCAGAATATGAAGTACACAATACTCAGAATGAGGACGAAGGAAAGGCCAAGTCCGATAATACGGCGAACAGCGAGATCCGAAAAGTCAATTATACTTGGCATAGAGGGAAACTACCCTGTGGCATGTACAGAAGGACCTTGTGGCATTTGCATCATTACTTTGAGGAGTCAGAGGAGTTGGTTTGCTTCTCCATTGCCGACCGCTCAACCGAACGCGATTCGTCGATGATGCGCTCGAACAAGCGACGGAGCGCAGACTTGGAAAGAGGACCGGAGTTCTTGCTGGTGACATTGTCCATGATCTGTTCCTCCCGATCCGGAGAGTA
>JBGOVN010000238.1:0-3388 GCA_041478155.1 Bacteroidota bacterium
AATCTCGTTGCTCCGGATTCCGTATCTCTTGCGGCCGTTCCCCCTGTCTTTCAGCTTCGAGTTACAGCGACGGATCCCAACGGGCTTGGCGATATACAGAAGGTATTTTTCAACTCATTCAAGCCGGACGGCTCGATTACCAGCGGGAGTCCGGTTCCGATGCTTGATGACGGACAATCGAATGGAGTAAGTGGTGATCTGGTTGCTAACGACGGGATCTACAGCTCGCACATCACTCTTGATCCGATCAACACAATCCCTGGAACCTACCGTTTCGAATTCCATGCTACCGACCGATCCAACGCGCCCAGTAACATCCTCGTCCACTCGATAGTGGTGAAACCATGAGAATGAGAAGGGCCGTCTCGATATTGCTATGCTCCCTCGCATGCGGTTCAATACTCTTCGGACAGTTAGCGAAATCGTATCGACTCGAGAGTATCCCCCAAAGTTCGCTTCCACAAACGAATGTCGTTAACGACATCGTCGCCAAAGGCGACACAGTATGGTTCGGTACCGATAAGGGATTAGACCGGTTGAATGGTCAGACCTCGCTGTGGAGTCATTTTGCGAACACCGGCACGTTCGACAGCAAGGGGATCTCTGCAATTGCTCTTCATGATGAGATTATCTGGGTCGCGACTGCTTACAGTGTGACGCTCAACGACCAATCGATGGCGGCAGGAGGCGGACTGCACTACTCGACGGACCGCGGGCAAACCTGGAGCTTCATTTCTCAGCCACTCGACGTCGGCCTCGTCGACACACTGACCTACGGGATCAACAGGATCAAGGCGCTCGATATTACGACCGAGGCGAACAATGTCACGTACGACATAGCGTTAACTAAAAATACGGTCTGGACCGCTAATTTTGCAGGGATGCTCAGGAAGTCCACCAACCGTGGTACCTCGTGGGAGCGTGTTGTGCTTCCACCCGACGGAAACCCGAGTCAGATCAAGCCAAGCGACACGCTTGATTTCGACCTCTCCCCTTCGGGCGGAAGATCGGGTTTGCGGCAAAATTTGAACCATCGTGTATTTTCGCTTTTTGCAAGCGACGATTCGACGATCTGGGTGGGGACCGCCGGCGGCATTAACAAGTCCACAGACGGAGGGATAAGTTGGCAGAAGTTTTCTCATCAGAATCAATCGCAGCCCATCTCGGGAAATTTCGTCGTTGCGATCAACGAACAGCGATTCGGGTCGAAGAGAATCCTTTGGGCTGCGACGGTCAATGCAGAGCATCCCGATGAGACTCGCGGCGTTAGCTTCACGCAGGATGGCGGTGCGACATGGAGCACCTGCCTTTTGGGAGAATTCGCTCACAACATTGCTGTTAGAGACTCCATCGTGTACGTGGCGACCGACAATGGAGTGTTTCGTTCTTCCGACACGGGGAATTCCTGGACGAAAAATGGAACAGTGTATGACCAAATGAAGCTGTCCCGCTTCGCCGGAGACGCATGCTACGCCGTAGCCGTTGAAGACGATACGGTCTGGGTCGGCGGGCCCGAAGGAACGGCCTCCACTCTCGATAACGCCACTCATCCTTTTGGATCGCAATGGAAAGTGTTCAGAACATACCAGGCTGTTGCGGGAACCCCGAATCGGACGTATTCCTTTCCATCACCCTTCTCAGCGGCCAGCGAGGTCGTGAGAATCCACTACGGGGTCGCTGCCTCATTGAATACTGCTCCTACCCCATCTTCCAATGTTGTCGGGATCCGGATTTTTGACTTCGCGATGCAGCCCGTGAGGATATTACTGCAAAACGCGCCGCGCCAAACCGGCAGCGAGTACGATGAAATTTGGGACGGACGGGACGACAGGAACCGCATTGTCGCGAACGGAGTTTATTTCTACAATGTGAATACAGGGGGGAGCGGCGAGTCGTACTGGGGGAAGATCTATGTCGTTCGATAATGGATGAAGTCTAAAGCGCACATAGCTCTCCTTACGCTCTTCCTCTGTAACGCCCCTGTACTCTCGCAGACAGCGACGGTTGGAGGTTTGGCCGGTGCGGCGATGCGCATGGGTTTCGGAGCGCGTGGTATTGGCCTCGGCAACGCCCTCTCGGCCGTTTCGTCCGGCGATATCGATTCGTACTACAACCCGGCACTCGTCCCCTTCCAGTCGTCTCCTGTTGCGATGGCGTCCTACGGTGTCCTTACGCTCGACCGAAAACTTAATTTCGTGAGTTACACTCAAAGCTTGAAGCCATCCGCAGGAGTTTCGATCGGCGTTATCAACGCCGGAGTCTCGGCGATCGACGGCCGGGACCGCGACGGAGTACACACGGAGGATTTTTCAACGTCGGAAAATTCATTTTTCCTTTCGTTCGGTCTCCGCCTCCAGGACAATATTTCGGTGGGGATTACGACAAAGATTTTGTATTATAAGTTGTTTGAAGATATTCACAGCACGACGCTTGGCATCGATGTCGGAGCATTCTATCTCCTCTCGAACGAACTTTCCTTCGGCGCAGTGCTGCAGGATATCGGGTCGAAGTACAAGTGGGACACATCGAATCTCTACGGTCAACTGGGAACCATTACAGAAGATAAATTTCCGCTACGGAAGCGAATTGCCGCCAGCTACACGCCGAAAGACCTCGGCGTTCTCCTCTGTTCCGAGTTCGAGGTTATCGGACTGGCAAGCTACTGGCGAATCGGATCCGAGGTCGGTATCCTTCCAGGATTTCAGATTCGCGGCGGAATAGACCAGATCTCAATCTCCGGCACCGTGAACGCAAAACCCTCGTTCGGATTCTCGTTCCGTGCTCAGGCGATGGGCTGGACGCCGACGATTCACTACACGTATGTTTTGGAGCCCTACACTCCGAACGGATTGCACGTTTTGGCTCTCTCAGCAAACTTTGAATGAAACGTAACCTCCTTTTTCTCTCTCTCGTCATTCCGTGCCTCCTTTGGGCACAAGGAAGCTCCACGAGCAGTTCGTATCTCAAGCTTCCATTCAATGCATCCGTTGCGGCAACCGGCGAAGCGTTCGTTTCCGATGGGTCGCAATTTTCCTCGGCGTTCATCAATCCTGCAAACATGTTCACCCTTGGGTCTCCCGAACTCGAATTCTCTCATTCCCAGTGGATTCAAGACGTGCAGTCCGAAGTGTTCGGCGGCCGGCTTCCGTTTTCCGTCGGTACGTTCGGGTTCTCGGTCGTCGACGCGAGCGTGGCAGGCATCGAGGTTCGGGACATTCCCGGTCCGCCACTCTCCTCCTTCACGTCGAGGTCGACAGTATTTCAGGCTTCCTTCGCAACTCCGGTCGTTCACGATGTCGTGGTCGGAATAAGCGTCAAGTATCTTTACGAAAAGATCTTCGTCAACGAAGCTTCAGGGTTCGGTGTCGACATCGGAACACTTGCGGCG
>JBGOVN010000051.1:0-6907 GCA_041478155.1 Bacteroidota bacterium
GCGTTTCGACGTGCCGTAGGCGGTAATGGGATGACAGGGAGCAGATTCGTCGAGCGGCGTTCCATCGCTGCTTGGTCCGACAGCAGTCAGGCTGCTCACTTGACAGAATTTCTTTAACCGGGGGGCAGAAAGACAAGCGTTGAGAAGATTCCTCGTTGCGAGAACATTCCCTCGCACGTAGGCAGCTCTATTCTTTGCCTTCGTAATTCCCGCAATGTGGAAAACATACTCGACATCTCGAAGGGGACCGGAGAGGGCGCCTGGAGTGGACAAATCAGCGCGAACGATTTCGACTGGCAGGCGATCCAGCCAACCAAGGCTCTTGCGCTCGGGACGGACGATGCAGCGTACTGTGAAACCTTGTTCGACCAGCGATTCAACAGTGTGGCTTCCGATAAATCCGGTTCCGCCGGTTACGAGGGCGATGCTAATGCAAAACTCCTTTGCCTGCCAGAGTTGTTCGTTGACTTTCTTTGCTTATTGAAGTATATTCAAAATAATTTTGACAAGCAAAATACACTCCACGGTGTCACACCGCTTCACCTTTTCCTAATCTCGAGGAGTATTCCTTGGATCTGTTCGACAAGTGTCGGTCGTTTACCCGCGCTGATGAAACGAAGGCGATGGGGTTTTATCCGTACTTCCACGCCATCGAAGAAAATGAGGGCCCGGTCGTTACCATCGAGGGCCACAAGGTCATCATGGCGGGTTCAAACAACTACCTCGGGCTGACTGCGCATCCCAAGGTGAAGGAAGCGGCAATCAAGGCCGTCCAGAAATACGGAACAGGATGCTCAGGCTCCCGGTATTTAACCGGCACACTTGACCTCCACGTCGAACTCGAACTTCGTCTCGCGAAGTTTTTTGGCAAGGAAGACTGTTTACTCTTCAGCACCGGATACCAGACAGCGCAAGGGATAATCCCTACGCTCGTTCAACAGGGTGAATTCGTAGTCTCCGACAAGGATAACCATGCGTGCATCGTTGCGGGGAACCTGATGGCGGCCGGAGCCGCATCGTATCTTCATAATAGCGAGCAGGGGGTCGTTCGCTACAAGCACAACGATATGAAGCACCTGGAAGTTGTCATTTCGCGCCTTCCGCTTCAATCGGCCAAGTTAATTGTCTCCGACGGAGTCTTCAGCACTTCAGGGGAGCTCGTCGACCTGCCGAATATGGTCAAGGTAGCCAAAAAATACAATGCTCGAATCCTGGTCGACGATGCCCACGCAGTGGGCGTGATCGGCAAAGGGGGACGGGGAACAGCAAGCCACTTCGGGCTCGAGAAAGAGACGGATATGACGATGGGGACGTTTAGCAAGACCTTCGCCTCTCTCGGAGGTTTTGTTGTCGGCGACAGAAGTGTCATTAACTATATCAAACATCACGCCCCGGCGCTTATTTTCAGCGCCAGTCCGACACCCCCCTCCGTGGCCTCCGCCCTTGCCGCCCTCGATGTGCTCGAAAAGGAACCGCAACGAATTGACAAACTGATGGCCAATGCGCGGAAAATGCGGGCGGGATTCAAGGCGATGGGATACACCGTCGGCGAACACGATTCTGCGATCGTTCCGGTCATTATCGGGGACACGGAAAAGGTTCTTGTGATGTGGCGCCAGCTCTTTGATGCCGGCGTCTTCGTCAACGCTTTCATTCGACCTGGCGTGCCCCCAGGAATGGAGATGCTCCGCACCAGTTACATGGCGACACACGAAAATAAACATCTCGACAAGATTCTCGATATTTTCCTGACGGTCGGGAAAAAGGCCGGTGTCCTCAAGTAGGATGCGAGTCATTCTACCGTTGCTTCGTTCAACCGGAACGACTATCGTTTCCAGAATCGCCCAATTCTTGCCCGCACCGTGACTTCCTCACGAACAGAACCCATGAATGCGATCAGCGTCCGTCCCGTCGTTTCCAAACGCGATACGATGCAGTTTATCAAGTTCCTCTGGAAGATTTATGCAGCCAATCCACACTGGGTGCCGCCTCTCCTGATGGACAGGCAGAAACTCATGGACAAGAAGAAGAATCCCTTCTATGAGCACGCCGATGCCGAATTCTATTTGGCGGAAAGGAACGGCGAACTCGTCGGACGCATCGGGGCGATCGTCAACCACAATCACAACAAGGAGCATAACGACAAAGTTGGCTTCTTCGGCTTTTTTGAATCGATTGACGACCAATCGGTTGCCAATGCGTTGTTTGATCGCGCCAAGCAGTTCCTGAAAGCTCGGGGGATGACCGCAATGCGCGGACCCGCGAATCCGTCGGTCAACGATGAATATGGCCTGCTCATCGATGGCTTCACGACCAGTCCGACTGTTCTCATGACATACAATCCGGCCTACTACGTAAAACTCGTCGAGGCGTACGGCTTCAAGAAGGCGAAAGATCTCTTCGCATACTGGATGGACCAGGACTCTGTGAACGCGGCTAAGATGAAGCGCGCGAATGATATTATTCGGCAACGGCATAGTCTCGAATTCCGTACGCTGGACATGAAAAAGTTTGATAGTGAGGTTGCGAACATCAAAGAGATCTATAATAAAGCCTGGGCAAAGAATTGGGGCGCCGTCCCGATGACTGACGGAGAAATCAACGCAATGGCGAAGGACCTCAAACCGATCGTTGTTCCCGAGCTCGTAACGTTTGTTGCGTCGAAGGGCAAGACGATTGGGTTTGGTCTTGCTCTGCCCGATATCAATATCGCGCTGAAGTACAACAAGAATGGCTATCTGCTGCCGGGGCTTTTTCACCTCTTTACCAAGAAGAAAAAAATCAACGCTGTCCGGGTGATTGTTTTCGGTGTCCTGCCGGAATATCTGAATTCGGGCGCAGCTGGAGTGATGCTCTACGAAATGCAGACGAAGGCAAAGGAGCTTGGTTACCAATACGGAGAGGCCAGTTGGGTCCTGGAAGATAATATCCGGATGACGCGCGTTGCCGAAAAGTTGAACGGTCGAATCCCGAGGAAGTATCGTATCTACGAGATGCCCGTCTGAGCATCCCACGTAACACACTAACGCTGAGAACAGTGACGTATGCCTATCAAATCTGTTGAAAAAATTTGGATGAATGGAAAGCTCGTGCGGTGGGAGGATGCGACAGTCCACGTCCTTTCGCACGTCATTCATTACGGTTCGAGTTGGTTTGAAGGAATTCGGTGTTATAACACCAAGAAAGGTTCGGCAATTTTTCGTCTCGACGCTCATCTCCGCCGATTGTACGATTCGACAAAAATCTACAGGGCGGCCATTCCTTATACTAAACAAGAGCTCGAAGCGGCCATCAAGGAGACAATTCAGGCGAACAAACTGAAGGCCTGTTACATTCGGCCGATCGTTTATCGGGGCTTCGGCGAAGTCGGGGTGAATCCAATCGGCTCTCCGATCGACGTTTCCATTGCAGTTTGGGAATGGGGAGCGTATCTTGGAAAGGACGCACTGGAGAAGGGGATTGACGTCTGCGTATCATCGTGGCAACGCCCGGCGCCCAACACCATACCGACGATCGCAAAAGCGGGGGGCAATTACCTTAATTCTCAGCTGATAAAGCTGGAAGCGTTGGCGGGTGGCTACGTCGAAGGGATTGCTCTCGATACGTTTGGAAGCGTGAGCGAAGGAAGCGGAGAAAATATTTTCCTTGTGCGCGAGAAAACATTGTTTACGCCCCCCATTTCGGCGGCGTTATTGCCGGGAGTAACACGGTCGAGCGTGATTGCGCTCGCCAAGGACCTGGGGTACCAGGTTGCGGAAATGTCAATCCCTCGAGAGATGCTTCTCACGGTGGAGGAAGTTTTCTTTACCGGCACGGCGGCGGAAATCACACCAATCCGATCCATCGACCGCATCGAGGTAGGTGAAGGAAAGCCGGGGCCGGTAACAAAGGATATTCAGAAAGCTTTCTTCGATGTCATTCACAACGGGAACGATAGGTTTGGCTGGCTCAATTTCCTTTAAGAGTTCTTAACGCGATCGGAGTCGAGGAACATGGCGCTACCGAAAGTTGTCAGTCAAAACGCGATTTGGAAGAATATTTTTTCCGAACGGGTCGTCCGTGAAGGTTCGACGGAGGAATTGCTCAGCAAGGTCTCGGCGTTTGCGAGTCTGACGCCACGCGAGCTGAAGGAAGTAGCTGCAATCGTCCATAAGCGCCAGTACCGAACGGGCGAGCCCGTGTTCTATCAGGGCGATCCCGGACTGGGGATGTACATCATCCAGGAGGGAGAAGTATCCATAACGATTTCGGGGAAGGATGGGAGTGAAGGTGAGCTCGCCGTTCTGACTGAAGGAGATTTTTTTGGTGAACTCGCTCTCATCGACGAATCTCCGAGATCCGCAAACGCCATCTGTAAAACCGAATGTCTTCTCATCGGTTTCTTCCGGCCCGACCTCTTTGAACTCATCGAGAAGAAGAGCAACCTCGGCATCAAGATAGTCCTAAAATTGGCGGAGATTGTTGCCGAACGTCTGCGGAAGACCGACAAGGAGCTATCGAAAATCAAGAGCCAGGTTGACCGTCTTCAAGAAGAAAGGGACTCTCATGGCAACGAGGAAGAAAACGGCGACGAGAAAGGGATCAGGCCGAAGAAGTAAACCGGGCGGTTCTCGCCGCTCGAAAATCACCCTCCGTCGCATTCTTGTTCCTATCGATTTTTCCGTCCACTCCAAGAACGCTCTCAAGTATGCGATCCCCTTTGCGGGACAGTTCCACGCTTCGATTGACTTGATCTATGTCGTCGAGCCCACCGTCTATCCGGCAGATTTCAGTTTCGGACAAATCGGTTTTCCGAACATCGAAGAAGAACTACGCACCCGAGGCGCCGACGAACTCGACTCACTGATCCGGAAGGAGATTGGCACCCGGCTGCGCGCACGGAAGGTCGTCCGTACTGGGAAGCCATTCTACGAAATCAATCAGTACGCCGCGGAGGAACATATCGACCTTATCATTATCGCAACGCATGGCCATTCGGGCGTCGAGCAACTGCTGTTCGGAAGCACTGCGGAAAAAGTTGTCCGGAAAGCGCCGTGCCCCGTGTTGGTCGTCCGATCCGGGGAGCGGGAGTTTGTGAAGCAGTAACGTGCAGGCTTGCGGCGGGTGGTCGAGAGGTGTTCTTGACGGCGCAGCGGAGAACGGGAAGGGAGACTGGTGCCGCTTCCAATAAGTAATATTGTTGTTGCTTCGAGAGGAGTGCTCATTGGAGCGGTCCCGCCATCGGCGGGATGCCTTATTGCATACAAGATCTCTTATTAGAAGTGGCACTAGCTAGTCCGCTCCATCACGAAATCGATGAACTGTAAGAGAGACTCTTTCGCCTGGGAAACGGGGAATGTGCTTATGCTTGCACGGGCCAACGAGGCGTAGTGTTCCGCTTTTTCGATCGCATATTGCATCCCCCCTGACGAGTCCACAAAATCCATCACCCACTCTACATCCTTCCTCTTCGCACCGTTCTTGATCACTTTGAGCGCCCGTCTTGCATCACTGCGCTCGCCGTGCTGCAGCGAATAGATGAGCGGTAGCGTCAGTTTCTTCTCTTTAATGTCGATGCCGGTGGGTTTTCCGATAATGCTCTTGCGTCCGAGATAATCCAGGAGATCGTCGCGTATCTGGAACGCGAGCCCGACGTGCTCTCCGAATTCCCTCATCCTGTCGTGCCGGCCTGTGTCATCCGTTGCGCTCGCGGCACCGATTTCAGTGCAGGCGGAGAAGAGTGAGGCGGTCTTGTCGCTTATAATCTTTATGTAGGTTTCCTCATCGAGGTCGAGCTGACGGCTCTTCTGAATCTGCAGCAATTCCCCCTCGCTCATTCGTTTCACTGCATTCGAGGTTGACGTCAAGAAATCGTGGTCGCTCTTCTCAAGCGATAGCAAAAGTCCGCGTGAGAGGAGATAGTCTCCCATCAGGACAGCAACTTTGTTTTTCCAGACTGCATTGATCGATGCGAGTCCTCGCCGGGTATCGGCGTCATCGACGACGTCGTCGTGTACGAGGGTTGCCGTATGGAGGATTTCGACGAGAGTGGCGCCGCGATAGGTTCGTTCGTTAATCTCACCGCATACCTTCGCACTCAGAAGAACCAGAAGAGGACGGACCCGTTTTCCCTTCTGCCGTATGATGTACCGCGCGATGATATCGATGAGGCCGACCTTCGAGCGCATCGCTTCCTTAAAGAAGCGGTCGAAAACCCTCAATTCTTCACCGATGGGCTCTTTGATCTGGTCGAGCGAGACTGAAGTTTTGTTAAGGAGGTTCACGCGGCGCCTTCATCGGTAGTCTCGGGGGTTGTCTCGGGTTTCTTTTTCATCGAAGCTGCGCAGACGAAAATGCTGACTTCGTAGAGAACGAACATCGGCATGGCCATCAAGACCTGCGTGACCATATCGGGAGTCGGCGTGACGACTGCGGCGATAATGAGGATCACCACGATGGCGTGCCGGCGGTAGTGCCGCATGAACGCGGGGGTGAGGAGACCCATCTTCGTCAGGAAATACGAAATCATCGGCAGCTCGAAGACGAGTCCCGAACCAACGAGCAACGCGAGGACGAAACTTACATAATGATCGACGGCAATATTCATGACAATGTCCGTCGACCCGAAATTGGCGAAAAACGAAAGCGCGGCCGGCATCAGGACGTAGTATCCAAAACCGACGCCGGCGAAGAAGCAGAGAGACGTAAGACCAACAATGCGCGAGATATAGCGTTTTTCCTTCGGCAGTAAGCCGGGAGCGACAAACCTCCAGAGCCAGTAGACGGTGTTCGGCATGCTGAGAATGAAGGCTCCGATGAGAACCGCATCCATGTACAGCATGACTTTGCCGTACGGGGTCAGAACTTGCGCCTTCAGCCCGACGTTATGGAGTGGCTTCATCAGAAGGTCGTTGACGATGAATTCCAC
>JBGOVN010000148.1:0-4443 GCA_041478155.1 Bacteroidota bacterium
AAGAATTGCTGGGATTTGTATTTTTCGATTTTCTCTTTGAGGTCCAGGATCTCTATGTCGGCTGCGTCGCGTTTTATGACTGATTGTGTGACGGTACCTTCCAATTCCTTTTTCAAACTGCTCGTCTTTTGAATCTTGGCTTCGAGTTCCTTGACAAGGCGCGGGAGGTCGCCCTTCATTTCCTGCAATTCGTCGAGACTGATGTCCACCTGTTGAAGCGCATACATATATCGTAATCGGTTTTCCAAAAGCTGCTCCTTCATCAAAATCGAAAATGATTCCTAGACATACTGAACTGGGTTCGTCGAATGCTTCGTTACAAAGACTCGTGGGCTCTTTCGTCGTTTTTTGACGGCGACGCGGATTCTCTCCGCAATGGAACTCAAAATCATGTGCTCAGTCTCCCAATGGCCGGCGTCGACGAGAGCGATGCGATCTTTGGCAGCGTGGAACGTGTGGTATCGAACGTCGGCAGTCAGGAACACATCGGCTCCCTCGCGAACGGCATCTGCTAACAACTCGCTCCCGCTTCCGCCGCAAACGGCAACCCGCTGGACAGTTTGACGCAAACTCCCGTTGTACCTCAATCCCTTGGCAGAGAGCGCACGTCGGGCTTTTGCCAGGAAGGCGCCCAACGTTTGCCGCGTGCGAAGTTCGCCGACAGCCCCCATCCCGTACTTGGTGTTTCGATTCTCGACAGGGTACACATCACACGCAACTTCTTCGTACGGATGGATCGCCTTCATCGCCGCGACAGCGGTTTCGACGCTCGCCCGGGGGCAAAGCATCTCGATCCGCACTTCGTCGACGAGTTCAAGCCGTCCGCGTGCTCCTACCGTGGGGTTGGACGATGCGGATCCGGTGAAGCTCCCTCGTCCCGCAACTCGAAACGAACAGTTGGAATATTCGCCAATGACGCCTGCTCCGGAAGCCGACATTGCCTGTACGATTCGATCCGCGTATCCTTCCGGTACGAAGACGACGATTTTTGCCAGTGAACTTTTCAGGGGCGAAAGGAATCGGACGTTCTGCAAACCCAGGACGCGAGCGAGTCGGACGCTGACGCCTTCTTTGGTAAAGTCGAGGTTTGTGTGGGCCGAGTAGAGCGCGATTTTTTTCTCTGCAAGTAACAAGATAAGCCGCCCGACATCATCGTTCGCGGTTACCGCTTTCGGGGGACGGAACAGCAGCGGATGGTGCGAAACAATGAGTTCGGCATTCTTTCGTGCTGCTTCCTCGATAACTGACTCAGTCACGTCGAGCGCAATCAGGATCCCCGAAACGGAGCGTCTGCTGTCACCGACCTGCAAGCCCACATTGTCTCGCTCCCATGCAACCCATTTCGGCGCCCACTCCTCAATAATGTGTTCGACGTCTGCGATTCGCATGTCGATAAAAAAAAAGTGTCCCGCTTATGGGGCGGGACACTTTGTGTAGTTTCGTGTGGAGGAGGAAAAGAAAGTCTCTGGTATGTGGTCCTTTTTGAATAAACATCTTCTACGAGTGCGGAGCTGGCGTGGTCAGATTTCTATCCCTTAGTATAGAAAAAAATACTACAAGAAGCAAGGACTGATGCCCGGTTATGCCCGAGGCTGGTCGGGTTGTTGTGTCTTCTGCGTACCGTGGAAATTTATTTTTTCGAAATTGATATCACGAAGTCGTTTGATTTCGGATTCGATTTTCTGAAAGCTTTCATCGAACGCTTCCAACTTTTTCCGTTCATCCTCGGATGTGAGGATTCTTTGCACCAGGTCGGAGCTGATCTTGATCGCCGCAAGGGGGTTGTTGAACTCGTGGCAGAGTGTGACGACGAGTTCTCGAATCGCCTGAGAGCGATTTTCAGCGATCGTCATGCGTTTTTCGACAGCATGGAGCTGTAGGCGCAGCATGACGCGGTCGAGAACATTGAGGATGGTGCGCGGCAAATATGATTCGTTCATGCCGTCTTTGACGATAAAATCTTCGACGCCAAGCTTCATCGCGTCGACGGCCAGCTTGAAACTCCGGGTAGCAGTGACAAAGATGATAGGGATCCGGCAACCCATCTGGTTCAGTTGAAGACAGAATTCCAACCCGTTGGAGGTGCGCAAATGATAATCGGTAATGATGATATCGATGGTCGGATTGTTATGAATTTCTGCCAACGCCTCGTCGATGGTTTCTTTCCAAATGAGCCGGAACTGCCTGCCCTGAAATTTCTGGAGATGATGCCGGGCAATATCCACAAACGTGCGTTCGTCGTCGAGCATGAGCACAGATATCGGATTCTGTTCAGTCGTGCGTGGTGAGGTCATGTTTGTAGTGTAAGATTTCTTTACCTGAGTTTCAAATAAATTGTAGCCGGTGGGTTGAGTGGCCGGTAGAGACCCGCGGGATTTGGCGTCGAACGAACGATGGTCAGCACCCGCGCCCGGGGGAGGTGCGCAGGTTGCTTTTATTGCGGATTCTTCCTATAATCCGCCTGCGAATGATTCTTCGGAGGAGAGGAATGTGAGATGGGATGGACATTCCGCGAAGGAGCCGCAAGGAGAATGTATGCCAGCAAGAAATCGAATCTTGGTCGTGGACGATGAGGATGCGCTTCGCACCGTTCTGAGTTCGGAACTGGAAGGGGAAGGGTATCAAGTAGCCAGTGCCGCCGACGGCCAGGAGGCGATTACCATTCTTACCACGAAGGAGTTCGACCTGATTTTGCTGGACATAAAAATGCCCAACGTTGACGGATTCGAAGTCTTGAAATTCGTCAAAGAACGTCATCCCCGGACTAAAGTCGTTATGCTGACTGGTTTTGCAGACCTGAAAAATGCCATCGAATCGAAAAAGCTTGGTGCAGAAGATTTTGTGAGCAAGCCGTACGATCTCGTCGACCTTCTCACCACGGTTGAGAGAGTACTCACCAGCGTCTGAGGGACGGCTGCCTGATGGCAAAGACGTACGACATTCTGATCGTCGATGATGAAGAATCAATCACCTACCTCCTCAAAACCGAACTAGAAGAATTCCCCGAATACCACGCCGACGTTGCCTTGAACGGTGTGGAAGCCATCAACCTCATCCAATCCCACGTATACGATGTTGTGCTCCTTGACGTGAAGATGCCCCGCGTCAGCGGGATTGAAGTTCTCAAACACGTCAAAGACCATTCACCGACCACCCAAGTCATCATGCTGACGAATTTCGTTGACGTCAAAATTGCGATCGAGACGACGAAACTCGGAGCGTACGACTTCATCAGCAAGCCGTACGATGTCCACGAATTGCTTGCCACCATCCGCCGCGCCATCGAGCACCGCCAGCTTCTCATTCAAAAAGAGGTAAGCGACAGCAGCCGACCCACCGAGCTTGTCGGTGAGAGCAAAATATTTAAAGAAACGGTCAGCCATGCGATCAAACTCGCCGCAAGCGACGCATTTGTTTTCATTCAGGGGGCCAGCGGCACAGGCAAAGAATTGTTTGCGGAACTTATCCACAAGCACAGCCCCCGGAAGGACCGGCCCTTCATCGCAGTGAACTGCGCCGCGATGCCCGATCAATTGCTCGAAAGCGAGTTGTTCGGCCACGAAAAAGGTGCGTTTACGAGTGCCATCAGAACAAAAGAGGGTCTGGTAGAGGTCGCGAATGGCGGAACGTTGTTCTTGGACGAGGTCGGGGACATAAGTACGATGACACAGCCCAAGCTGTTGCGATTCTTAGAAACAGGAGAATTCCGTCGAGTCGGGGGAACTGCGGCACGCCGCGTCGACGTCCGCGTCGTCTCGGCAACCAACAAGAACCTTCAGGACGAAGTCAAGGCGGGAAAATTCCGCGACGACCTCCTCTATCGGTTAAATGTTGTAAACCTCCGTCTCCCAATGCTACGCGACCGGAAAGAGGACATTCCGATACTGGTCGACTATTTCCTCCTGCGCAAATCAAAAACGAAGCGCGTGAGTCCCGCGGCGCTTGCGATTCTGAACGACTATGACTGGCCCGGGAATGTTCGTGAATTGGAACACGTCATCGAGGGGGCCGTTGCCTTGTGCCACGACGATGTCATTGAACCGAAGGATCTGTGGATGAACGTATCGCTCAACCAACGCTCGGTCATTGTCAACGATGCGGTGCCCACCAACGGGGACGAGCAACTCCTGACGCTCGAAGATCTGGAAAGGATTCAAATCGAGAAGGTCTTGAGACGTCACAACTGGAACCGCCTCAAATCCAGTCGCGTGCTAGGTATCACGCCGAAGACCCTCTATCTAAAGATCAAACGATACAAGATAAAAATCCCGACCGCTGAAATCGCAGAGTAAATCCTCATTTTTACCTCTCACCGGGGGGATACAATCTTCCATCTCCTCAGAACAAAAAAAACCACTCTCTACTGCAACTTTTTTCATACTTCCTGCGTCTATAAGTAGCAGAGAACAAACTCCTACGTTCTCTGATCTCCTTCTTGTGGAG
>JBGOVN010000177.1:0-4014 GCA_041478155.1 Bacteroidota bacterium
TCTTCTGATTCCTTCAAGACCGCATCAAGTTCGTTCTGAACCGCTTCGTATTTCTTCTTCCCGATCGTTAAGCGACAGACCATCGATGTAAGAGCCGCGCCAAGGGCGCCCGCAAGCGCCGCAACACTTCCACCTCCCGGAGCAGGAGACTTGGAAGCCACTTCCTCGATGAATTCGCCAAGTGTTTTTGAGATAAGCATGGGGTCTCCGGTCAAGCCAGGATGTTTAGATGAATGCGCTCGCTATTACAGCCGATACTCGATTATTTTTTTTGCGGGGTAAAACGGTTCGATTTGACTGAGCCCTAACCGCTCGATGGCGATTGACACCAGTTCTTCGTTTGCGAAAGGCTTGTTCGCTTCGAGATTCCCTGCGTAATACTCTCCGGAGGATAGGATAGCTTCGAGAGGCGTCAATCCGACGATCTCGCTGCCGGTCGCTTCCGCACCCAACAACCGGGCCTGTCTCTTGACTTCTTCAAAAGCGACATGCATTCCCGTAGTTTCGAAATCAACGAGATTGATCGATACCTGAGTAATGTTGAGGCGCTTTAGCTCGACACCCATTGCCTTGACAGCTTTCAGCGTTCCGGGTATCCGGATCGATTCTCCCTTGTCATTCTTGACTACCTTTCCCGCTGCATCTTTCTTCGGCCTTCCGCTTTCTCGAATTCTTAAAGCAATTTCCTGGGCGATCGAAGAGTCAGGGGTGTTGAGATTGACGTTATAGGCAATCAGAAACTTACGGGCGCCGGTCACTGTTGCTCCGGAACGCGCGTTGAAGTTTGCCTTTCCATAATCTGGTTTCCACAGCGGGTCGGCGAGCTTGTCGCGTAGCCCTTCGTACTCCCCCTTTCGAATGTCGGCCAGATTTCTACGCTGGATCGATCGGGCTGCGAATTCGTAGAGGTACACCGGTATGCCGAGTTCATCGGCGACTCGTTTGCCGTAGATGTTAGCAAGGCGAACACAGTCATCCATCGTGACGCCGCTGATCGGGATGAACGGAACGACATCGGTCGCACCCAGCCGCGGATGCTCACCTTTCTGCTGAGTCATATCGATGAGTCCTGCGGCTTTCTTCGTCGCTTGAAATGCCGCCTCACCCACCGCTTCTGGTTCTCCGGCGATGGTAACGACGGTACGATTGTAATCCTTGTCGGGTTCAACACTGAGGAGCTTGACGCCGGCGATTGACCGGATGCTTGCGCCGATGGCCTCAATCGTCTCGGTATTTCGCCCTTCGCTAAAGTTTGGAACGCATTCGACCAGTTGTTTCATAGGACTCGCTTTGATTTCTTGTCCGTTGAAGTGGGCTTTGGAAGCACAATCGCTCCCTGTCGAAAGTTTCCGAGCACTTCCGCCTGCCCTTTAAGGAATAGTCGTCCCACCGCTGCACCGGTTACTGCATCAAGTTCGTCCCCATTCATCTTCCTGTCGAGACCGATGAGTCCAAGTCGTTCGAGACCCCGCCTGAGCTGCGGCAATCCACCCTGTTTGCGGTTGATCTTCCATACGTCCTGCGCTGCACCCGGATAGATTTCGATAACCTCACATCCCATACGCTGAAATTTCTTCTTCAGAAGCATGCCTCGTTTCGTAAGCAACCGCATCGGGCCGAGCGTAATTGGAAAGAAACGAATGCCCCGTTTCAGAAGTTCGCGGTCGCACGGACGGAAATGTTCGCCATTCCGGTCGTCTATCGACTTTCGCCCCGGGGGAAGATGGAGCGGAGCGTCGACGGCGATGAGGTCTGGTTTTTCCCGCCGAACGTACTCGAGGATCTCCTCATCAGAAAAAAGAGTCGACCAGGACGATATGGCCCTTCCTTTGATTGTGCAGACACCCGTATTGCGCTTGGGGCTGCCCGCAAGGTCAATGCCGACGACGATACCTCGCTTGTTGTTCTCAGAATTCAAGGATCGTACCGTTTTTAATGACCTTCGCGACGTGATTCACCCCAAAATGATAGGCAAGATGACGATAGTTGGGTACATCGTAAAGAATGATGTCTGCTTTCTTGCCGACTTCTATACTGCCGAGTCGGTCGGAGAGATTCAGGGCGGCGGCCGCATTCAACGTCGCGGCGCAAATCGCCTCTTCGGGAGTAAGGTGCATGTGTGTACAGGCGATCGTCATCATCAGCGGGATGGAAAAAGACATACATGAGCCCGGGTTGAAGTTTGACGCAATGGCGAGGGGCACGCCGGAATCGATGAGAGTCCGGGCAGGCGGATACCCGGTGTTCAGAAAAAAAGATACTCCCGGCAAAACGACTGCAATGCACTTGGATCTCTTCATTGCTTCGATCCCATCTGAATTAACATTCTCGAGGTGGTCGACGGATACGGCGTTCATCTCAGCTCCGAGCTTTGAGGCGCCCATCTGCGAAAGCTGGTCAGCGTGAATCTTAAGGCTTATTCCGAGTTCCGATGCTTTGAGAAAGATGCGCCGTGTTTGTTCGACGGAAAAATAGTTAGTCTCGCAGAAAGCATCGCAGAATTGTGCAAGTCTTCTTTGAGCGGCGAAAGGAAGAAGTCTGGTACAAAGAAGATCCACGTAAGCCTCCGGGTCGGACCGGAATTCCGGAGGGATCGCGTGCGCACCCAGAAACGTCGGGACGATCGTCGCGTAATGTTCCTCTTCGAGTTCTCTCAGAGCTTCGAGTAGTTTTACTTCCCCCTTCTCATCAAGACAGTATCCGGTTTTGACCTCGGCGGTTGTCGTTCCGTGCTGAAGCATCGCATCGAGACGTTTCGACGCGAGTTTCTTGAGCTCTTTCTTTGTCGCGCCGCGGGTTGCGTTCATAGTGCTGAGAATCCCGCCTCCGGCCGAGTCAATTTCCTGATACGTTTTTCCACCAACGCGCATGGCAAACTCGTCTTCGCGGCTTCCCGCAAAAAGGAGATGCGTGTGAGCGTCAACAAAACCAGGGAGGGCAACGAATTCTGATGCGTCAACGACCGTACTCTCTTCATCCGGAGTAATTCGCAAATCGCCTGAAGGACCGACCCAGCGAATAAGGTCATCCTCGACCAAGACGGCGCCGTTTTCAATAATTCCCAGCTCCCGCATCTGATTGCCAGTCTTGTGGCGTTTTCCGTCGGCTGAAACAGTCACGAGTTGGCGTATGTTGCGAATCAGAAGCTGCATGCTCATACACGCTTCTTGGCTTCGATGAAACAGTATGCGCCGGATGTTAATCGGGTGGCAACGAGAGCGTCATCGAGCCATCGAAACATTCTCACTGCGTTGCGGCGAATGGCCGGTGGGAACAAGAGTTTCGGGGCGAGGTAGTACCAGAAGGGTAAGACAGTGTGATACTCGAGGATTTCAAACCGTTCGCGAATTTTCTGTACGATGGAACGTTGAGAAATTTCCTCAAAAGGTGAATGAGGATGGAGGCTGGAAGTGCGCCCGTGTTCGACCGCCTCGCGCCGTTCGTGTTCTGAGGCAAGAAAACCATGCAGGCGGTGCCGAAGCTCGAATTTTTCACGATAGGGTTTGTATGTCGGGAGGAGGGCGTAGAGGGTTGCTGCCATGAGTTTTCGAATTTTCCCCATGCCGATGAAGTCAAACACGATCAATCGCCCATCCCGCTCCAGCGTCCTTTGAGTTTCATCGAGGATATGTTCCAGCCTAAGAATATGATGGAGAGAACCGTTCGCCACGACGCAATTGTAAGCAGAGGAAGGGAGGGTCATCGTATTAAGATCTCCGACCTGGAAAGCGGGGGGATTCTTCATCGTAAGCGATTTTGACCGGGCTCGTTGAACGCGTAATTCGCTAAGGTCGATTCCTGAAACGTTCAGATTGCGTTTCGCGAGTGTGAGAGCCAGATTCCCTTCGCCGCAGCCAATCTCAAGAATCTTCGGCCCGCAAGCGGCAACCCGTTCGATAAGACGGCGGTACTCTTGTCCGAGGAATACCTCGAATAGATCCTCATCATCCCAGAGTTGGGGATTGTGCGGGTTAGGTTTGACGCTTCCCCAATGTTGAGCTTCCCTGCTAATAA
>JBGOVN010000105.1:0-5277 GCA_041478155.1 Bacteroidota bacterium
GCCAAGACCGAACCCTGCGTGCGGCACGCTTCCGTAGCGGCGCAAGTCCAGATACCATTCGAAGGCCTGTTGCGGCAAGTTGTGCTCCTGTATCCTCTTGAGAAGCAGATCCAGGTCGTCTTCGCGCTGGCTTCCGCCGATGATCTCACCGTATCCCTCAGGAGCCAGGACGTCCAGAGCCAGGGCGACTTTGGGATTCTTCGGGTCACGTTTCATATAGAACGCCTTTACGACGCTCGGGTAGCGGTGAACCATGACGGGGCGGTCGAATTGCTCGGAGATGACAGTCTCATCCGTTGCGCCAAAATCACTTCCCCATTCGAACGCTATCCCCTTCTTATGCAGTATCTCTACCGCCTCGTCGTATGAAATCCTCGGTAAGGGTTTCTTGACGTTTTCCAGGAATGCTGTTTTGCGTTCGAGCACTCCCAACTCTCCGCGTCGCTCTCTGAGAACTGTCTGGACGATGTGTTCCAGAAACTCTTCGGCGAGCTCCATATTATCGTTGAGGTCGTTGAACGCCACTTCCGGCTCAACCATCCAGAACTCCGTCAAGTGTCTTCGGGTTTTCGATTTTTCCGCTCTGAACGTCGGTCCGAAGCAATACACCTTCCCAAACGCCATGGCGCTCGCTTCCGCATACAGCTGCCCCGACTGCGTGAGATATGCCTTGCCGAGGTCGAAGTAATCCGTTTCGAACAAGGTTGTCGTCCCCTCGACGGCGTTGGGAGTCAGGATGGGTGAATCGACCAGAGTGAAACCTCGTCCGTCGAAGAAATCGCGGATGGCTTTGACGATGCAATGCCGGACTCGCATGATCGCATGCTGGCGGGACGAACGGAGCCAGAGGTGACGCCGGTCCGCTAGGAATTCAATGCCATGTTCCTTAGGCGTGATCGGGTATTCTTTTGCGACCGAATAAATCTTGACGCCGCTGACGTCGAGTTCGTAACCGCCGGGAGCCCGGTCGTCCTTTCGCACTCTCCCGGTCATCGCAAACGACGATTCCTGGGTGAGTTCATCGGATATCGCGAAGACCTCTTCAGGAACGTTCCCTTTTACCATGACCCCCTGGATGACGCCGGTGCCGTCGCGCAGAAGGAGGAATCGTATTTTCCCGCTCGACCGCTTGTTATACAGCCACCCGTGAAGCTGGACTTCCTGGCCGACGTACTTTCCTAAGTCCTCAACGTATACGCGCGACATGTCTCAGTGTTGTTGGAAAAATTTAGATGAATATAGCAAAGGAAAAGCACATCTTCAATCGAAATAGGGCTTCTTGGGGCTGCTTGAGCACTGCGTAGAAGTTATCGAGAGTGGGAATCTTGCGGGTCATCCTTCTTGATATCGGTGAATGTCGCATCCTTGACGTCCGGATACTCAATCGTCTTCTTCGGCGTCTGCATCGATGGGTCTTCTTGCGGAGATGACTCCTTCGGCTGACGCCCCGGGCCGAACATTGATCTCGAGACGATCCTCATGATCCATGAGATGATTGAAAAGAGAATCACCCACATGATGATCCGTGCCAGAGCGGCGAACAACTCGAAAATCATTTCTTGATTATGGGATTGTAGTACTCCACTGGTGCCTTTTTTGGGCGGAGGATTTGTTCCAGGAGGTCGTCGAAGTCGGCTTTCTTGTGAACGAAGTCGATGTCCGTCGCTTTAACGATCAGCAGTGGGGCGGATTTGTAGCGAAAGAAGAAATAATTGTAAGCCTCATTCAGTTCCGTGATGTACTCTTCCGACATATTCTCTTCCATCTTCCGGGCGCGAAGCTTGATGTTCTTCATCAACCGGTCATGGCTCGACTGGAGGTAGATGACGAGGTCTGGCTGCGGAATATTTTTTTCGATTGAGCCCAAAAGGCTTTCGTACAGCTTCAGTTCTTCATCCTGAAGTGTGAGGTAAGCGAAGATTTTGTCTTTCTCGAAAATGTAGTCTGATATCACGTGCGAATGGAACAGGTCCGCCTGAAACAATTCCTGTTGCTGCCGGTACCGACTCAAAAGAAAAAAGATTTGCGTTTGGAACGCGTAATGCTCGGGGTCCTCATAAAACTTCGGCAGGAAGGGATTTTCCTCGAATTGTTCCAGCACGAGCCGGGCTCCGAGCGTCTCAGAAAGCATGCGGGCAAGGGTGGTTTTTCCCACACCGATAACGCCTTCAATAGCTATATGGCGGATCTCAGAAGGTAGTTGCAATTAAATTCCTTCGGCGCTTGATAACGGCAGAAACGAACGTGAGGTTTTTCGTACTGAGCTCGTGTCGCTGCAGACGCGAAGCAGCTCCCCGACGGTGAGCTTGCGAAGCGGGTCGAGAAAATTCTCAGCTATTTCTTTCAACGGAACCAGCACGAACCGGCGGTGCGAAAGCTCCGCGTGCGGGATACGAAGAGTTTCCTCAGTGATGACCGCATCGCCGTAATACAGGAGGTCGAGGTCGATCTCACGGGGACCCCATTTCGCAGTGGCTTGCCGGCCGAGCGAGAGCTCGATGGATTTGAGGAGCAGCACGAGCTCACGTGGCGCCAACGATGTCTCCAGTTGCACGACCATATTAAGAAATTCCCGCTGGTTCTTCACGCCGACCGGCTCCGTCTCGTACACCGACGAGCATGCTCCCACCTTCGTTCGTTCCAGGCGCGCGAGCTCACCGACTGCTCGTTGAAGGAAGGCGAACCTGTCTCCGACATTCGAGCCGAGACCGACAAATATTTGCGGCACTCCCGTCAGCATCTTCTCGTCCCTCTTCCTTCCCTTATTGCCATTTTCTTCAAACGCTTCCGCCGTGTTAACGCTTCGACCGTGATTCGGTCATCTCTACTTCGACGTAGTCGATAACTCCCCGCACCGGCGCTCCGGGCTTGCGCACACGCACCGTTACCTCTTCCACCTTACGGAAGTTTCCGAGAATTCCTCTCGTAATTGCCTTCGCGAGTGCTTCGAGCAGGAAATACTTTTTCCCAAGGACCAGCCCTCTAATACAGTCATACACCCGTTCGTAGTTGACAGTATCCGCCAGCTGGTCGCTACGCGCGCCTTTCGAAAGATTGCAGAAGAGGTCGACGTCAACCTCAAATTTTCCCCCCAGGTTTTGCTCATCCGAGAGCACACCGTGATACGCATAGAACACCGCATTGCGAAGGCGAATAACGTCGAGCTCTTTTTTCTTTCCCGGCATAGGATTTATGGTCTTCGGTCTGCGGCGCCTGCTCTTATCTCGCTCTGAGATGGTTCTACAATTCTCTGCCCGTACCGGGCTTCGGTAGAAGCGGCGGGAAAGAATATAGAGAACACGCCATGAAAACGCAATTGCACGCCCGGGTCACGTTGAGAGAGAATTCATGGCAATCACGGCCTTGCGCATCCTGCGTAATACTGTTTCTTTCCCAAGCAGCTCCATCAGTTCGTACAACCCTGGCCCGACAGTTCTCCCTGAGATCGCGAGACGCGTCGGATGGATGAGTTTTGCAGTTTTTATTCCGAGCTTCTCCGCCATTTCTTTCACGATGCCTTCAATGGTCACGTGAGAAAATTCGGCCAGACCGTCGACCTTGTCGGCGAGTTGGGAGACCCGCTGGCCCGTCTCAGCCTCCCAATTTTTTTTCTTTCCATCCTCATCATACAATTCAGGGTCTTTGAAGCAGTAACTCCCAAAGTCGACAAAGTCTTGCAGAAACGTGACGCGTTCCTTCATGAGTCCGATCGCCTTGATCGTATACTCTTCACTCGGACTCTTCAATTGCCGGTCCTGCATGATCGGTGCGAGTAATCGTGCAATCTCTTCATTCGATTTCAGTCTGATGTGCTGCTGGTTAAGCCAGTTTAGCTTGTCGACGTTGAACACTGCCCCCGCCTTGCCGACACGCTCGAGTGAAAAATCCTTCACCAGTTGTTCGAGTGAAAAGATTTCACGCTCATCGCCCGGATTCCATCCCAGGAATGCCACGAAATTAACGATCGACTCTCTGAGGTACCCTTTTGCCCGGTAGTCCTCAACGGCGACATCCCCCTGACGCTTGCTGAGTTTTGTCTTGTCGGGATTGAGCAGGAGCGGCAAGTGGGCAAACCGGGGGACTTGCCATCCGAAATATTCATAAAGAAGTATATGCTTCGGCGTGCTCGAGATCCATTCTTCGCCGCGAATGACGTGGCTGATCTTCATGAGATGGTCATCGACAACGACGGCAAGATGGTAAGTCGGGAATCCGTCGGACTTCAGCAAAACCTGGTCATCCAGAACCTTATACGCAATCGTTACTTTTCCACGGACAATATCATCGAACGTAGTTTCGCCTCCGATCGGCACCTTCATCCTGACGACATGCGCCTCTCCTGCGGCGGTTCTGCGTGCCGATTCCTCTTTTGGAAGGTCGCGGCAATGGCGGTCGTACGCAGGAGGCAACTTGAGAGCGATGAGTTTCTGACGCACCTGGTCCAATCGTTCGGATGTGCAAAAACAGTAGTAGGCTTTTCCCTGTTCGACGAGTTGGAGAATGTGCTTCCTGTAGATCTCTAAACGTTCGGATTGCACGTAGGGGCCAAATCCTCCGTCTTTGTGCGGACCTTCGTCGTATCGAATGCCCGCCCACTGGAGCGTTTCTATGAGGTTTTCGACAGCCCCTTCCACCTTGCGCGATTGGTCGGTGTCTTCGATCCTGAGTATGAATTTCCCCCCGCTCTTCTTCGCGAAGAGATAATTATAGAGCGCGGTCCTCAGGCCTCCAACGTGGAGGAATCCTGTGGGACTTGGTGCGAAGCGCACGCGAACGGAATCGTTCATGGATGAGAATTGAGGGATGATATAACGAAAGGTAAAGGTGAAGATGAAGGTAGAGAAAATTTCCAAGAATTTCAATTTGTCTTTTGCTACATTGGCACTACATCGACGCTGCATCGGTCACGAAACGGTGTTGCTATTGGAGAAAAATTATGCACTCGTGGAAGCTTCAGGAAATTACTCTTAAGGAAGTTCGGAAGCAGAAATTCCGGGTTGCTGTTCTGCCCGTCGGCTCCACGGAAGCGCACGGACTTCATGTCCCGTACGGATCCGACGCACTGCACACTACTGCGATCGCCGAACGAGTCTGTGAGACCGCAACCCGAATGAAAGCGCGGGTCGTTCTCCTTCCGACAATTCCTTACGGCGTACAGGGAAACACCATGGGCTTTCCTCTCAACTTGAACGTCCGACAAAGCACGCTCGATACGGTGGTGGTGGATATTGTAGAATCGCTGGAGTACCACGGCATTCGGAAGTTCGTCATCATCAA